>JANXXP010000202.1 GCA_025350595.1 Bacteroidota bacterium | reverse complement strand
TCATTTTGATAAAGAGTTAGATTACCAATTAGTACTATACAATATTAATATTTTTTTGGAATAGATTTAACTTCAATCAGACCTTAAGCATTTGGTCAGGGTGCACTTTTGGCCATTGATTTATTATTCTTCTTTCAAATAACTCCACATGGCAAAGTAAATATAAAATCACTTCCCTTCCCGACCTTACTCTCAATCCATATTTTACCGCCATGTCTTTCAACAAAATCCTTGCAGAGCAACAGCCCCAGACCGGTTCATGTTTCTTCTGCAGTGCCTGTTGTTGTTAGTACTTGCGATATATCAAATAGCTTTGGAATATTCTCCGGTTGAATTCCAACTCCATTATCTGAAACCAATATTGTCACATTTTCTATATTCTGAGCTGCTTTATTGTTTATTGCACCATCGTTTTTTGTAAACTTGATTGCATAAGAGTTTTTTTGTCTGATTCCCAAAATACCTATGCAGATCCGTGCCATCCCGTACATCCATGATTTTACGCTGTATTCGTCTTTATAGCTGTTTTTATATTTTATCATCCTGTAAAACAAATTTTGAGTGAGGTCCTGGCTGATAACTTTATTCCTGTCAGCTTCAGAAAAAAATTATACAGTAACACATTGTACCTTTAGAACAATACCGCCATCTCTTCAAGATTACCGGCTTTCACATCCTGCATGATAATTTCGTCAGAAATAAAATCCACTGCTCTATTTTTTGTTTCTCTTATGTGATTACTTATAAAGGTACAAATGGTTACAAATTAAATCGGAAAAATATTTTTTGTCATAGTTTAAATTATAAATAAAAGATAGATTTGACCTGCAAATGAATTAATAAACAGATAGTGTGAAATCTTCGAAAACAAGCAAAAAAAAAACGAAATTACTCTTCGCACCAGGCTGCGCTTTAGTCTTATACAAACCGGAATTAGCCGATAAACTGCATTTATTATTGAATGAAAATCTGGAAAAAATGGACAAATTGCTGATTTGCTGTCAGCATGATCCACAAATTTCAGAAAATACCAGAGTAATAAATGTTTGTCCGGGATGTGACAAAAGGTTTGGAAACGATTATAAGAATATATCGACTATATCGCTTTGGGAAATTCTTGCTGAAAGCGATTTCTTTCCGTTTCCTGACTACCAAGGCAAACGAATGTCGATTCTTGATGCCTGTCCAACCCGTGAACAGGAAAGAGTTCATAAGGCAATCAGAATATTGCTTAAAAAGATGAACATTATTTTAGTTGAACCCAAAAATACCGGAACGAAAAGCACGTGTTGCGGAGATAGCTTTCATGGGGTATTGCCAACTGAAAAAGTTAAAGAACTAATGGTAAAAAGGGCATCGGAGATGCCTGTGGACGATGTGGTTGTTTATTGTATCTCATGCATAAAGTCGGTATATATTGGCGGGAAAAAACCACAGTATTTAATTGATCTGTTATTTGGTAGTGAAACGGTTCCGGGAACGTTTGAACCTGATGAATGGCATTCAGAATTGAAAGCATATATTGAGGTGCACTAGACGGAAGAAATAAATGGGAATAAATGGAAATAAGTTGATTATATATCCATTTCAACTACTGTAATACCCGAACCGCCGAACTCAACATGTTCATCGCGGAATGATTTAACAACATCAACCGTATCGAGATATTGCCTTACAAGCAGTCTTAATATTCCATTTCCTTTTCCGTGCAGAATCCTGAGATTGCGATGCCTTACAATCAACGCATTATCAATTAATTCGCGAACCTGATTCACAGTCTCTTCTCCCCTGACGCCTCTGATATCAATTTCGGGTTTGAAATTTATATTCCTCTGAACTATTGAGTTATCATTTTCCCTCAGAGGCTGATTTGCCCTCAGGCTCTTTTTGAGCTCCGATTTGGTAATTCTTTCAATCTTATCAGAAGGTACAAAAAATCTCAAACTACCGGTTTCCACCATCACCATTTTATCTTTAATTTCGATAATTTCACCGGCAGCAAGAGTATCTATCATCCTCACCGCATCTCCGGCTTTTAATGGATTATTTGTTGATACAATTGCGATCGGCTTTTCTTTAGCCGGTTCCTTGTCAATCTTAATTTTTTTTGCTCTGGAACTCAATTCAGCAATCTTCTCTTCCGATACAGTTTCAATAGGTATGGTCTCCTCAATAACAATATTTTTGAACTCCTCCAATTGTTGGCGGACATCTTTTGTTTTTTCCTTTTCTGCCTGTGATTCTTTGATCTGCCTGATTGTTCCTTCGATCATTTTATTGGAATCTTTAAGCAGCTGCTGAGCTTCATCCTTTGCTTTAGAAATGATCTCTTTCCGCAGTGATTTCGCACCGGATAACTCATTATCATATTCAGCCATCAGCTCTTCCAGCTTCTTCTCCTGTTGACGAATGCTCTGACGTTTTGCTTCCCAATATCGTTTGTCACGTGCAATATCCTTCAGATGTCTGTCGTAGTTAATGTTCTTAACACCTGCTTTTCCTGCAGCTTCAGCAAGGATCTCTTCAGGGAGACCAATCTTCCTGGCAATCTCGAATGCGAATGAACTACCGGGTTTTCCTATCGTAAGCTGAAAGAGTGGCTGCATAAGATGATTGTCAAACGCCATAGCGCCGTTAACAACACCTTCAGTCAGTGAGGCAAAGTGCTTCAGATTGGTGTAATGGGTAGTTATTACTCCAAAAACTTTTTTCCTGTTGAGCTCTGCCAGAATCGCCTCAGCAATAGAACCTCCAAGCATCGGTTCAGTACCTGTTCCGAATTCATCAATAAGAATTAGAGTTTTTTCATTACCGTTTTTAATGAAATATTTCATATTCAGAAGATGAGAACTATATGTACTCAAATCATTCTCAATACTTTGTTCATCGCCAATATCAATTAAAATATTCCTGAACATTCCTGTCTCAGAGCCCTCTCCAACTGGTATTGTTAGCCCGCATTGAAGCATATATTGAAGGAGTCCTACTGTTTTCAGACAAACCGACTTACCGCCGGCATTCGGACCCGATATCAATAAGATCCTGTTTTTTTCATCCAGAATAATTTCAAGGGGAACAACTTTCCTGCCCTTAAGTTTCTCAAAAGTAAGGGTTAAAAGAGGATGCATAGCCTTTTTCCATGCGATAAATGGCTTGTTAACTATAATAGGTTTTATTGAATGAAGATGGTTGCCAAGAATAGCTTTTGACCTTATAAAGTCCATCTCACCCAGAAATAAATTTGACTCCAGCAAATCGTCGATATATGGCCTGATATTATCTGCAAGCGCCATCAGGATTCTTACTATCTCCCTTTTTTCTTCATATTCCAACTCAACAATATCATTGTTTATTTCTACAATCTCCTCAGGTTCAATAAAAACTGTCTTTCCGGAAGACGATTGATCGTGAATAAGACCTCTTATCTTTCTTTTGTCGTATGCACTGACAGGAATCACACCTCTCCCGTTTCTCAATGAGACAGTTGTATCTGAATCAACTATCCCATCTGATTGTGCCTGTTTAAGAATTGCATTAAGCCGTTTGGAAACCTGGATACTTTTTGAGACAAGTTCAGATCTGATTTCTTTTAATCTGGTGGAAGCATTATCTTTTATCACACCTCTCTTATCTATTATCCTGTCAATTGTATCCAGAACATAAGGATAAGTCTTTACTGAACCGCACAACGATGTAAGAACCGGGTACTTAACCGCATCCTTGCTCTTGAAAAAATTAAGTATTGTTTTTACTGTTTCGAGAGTGCGTTTAAGGTCAAATACCTCCTGCACATCAGGGAATGTACCTTCAATGCGTATTTTGTTAAGACAATCTGAGATTTTGTAGTAATGTTCTGAAGGGAAAAAGTCTTCAAACTGAAGAATCTGTTGAAACTCATAAGTTGCTGATAAATTATGCATTAATGCCTCATAGTCATCAATGAATTTTATCTCATCGATCTTCTCAAGACCCATTGGGCTGAGGCATTTTTCGCTGAGCAGCTGGCGGATCCGGTCAAAACCTATTTTATTCTCAAAATTCTCTGGGTAAATCATATGATAAAGACAA
Organism: Bacteroidota bacterium; assembly: GCA_025350595.1. Taxonomy (GTDB): domain Bacteria; phylum Bacteroidota; class Bacteroidia; order Bacteroidales; family VadinHA17; genus LD21. The sequence goes on along the minus strand of JANXXP010000202.1, from coordinate 102,910 downwards.
AAGACAAAAGACAAAAGTAAAAAGACAAAAGTAAGAAGATAAAAATGAATATGCGAAAAATGGCCAAAGATTGCTTCGTCGCAAGCTCCTCGCAATGACAACATTATATAAAATATTCATTATGAACCCTGAAAGATCCCTCGGGAATCAGTAGTAAGTATCATTACGGCGTACGCCCCAAACAGTTAATTAATGTTAAATCATATTATCAGCATATTCTATCAGGCATTAATTTTTTCTACATTTGAAACTTCTGAAACTAAACCTAAAATAGTAATTAAATGAAAATCAAGAAAATCTCAGCCACGCTTACATTTATGCTTCTTCTGCCCTTATGGTTAATGTCGCAGAGTGAGAATGTTGATCTCAGCATGATTTACAAGATCAAACAGGAAGGATTAAAAAACTCCGGTATTGAGGATCTTGCCTTCTGGTTAACTGATTTTGTCGGACCACGACTTACCGCATCTACAGGTTACAGCCGTGGAAATGAATGGGCAAAGAAAAAAATGGAAGAACTTGGATTTCAAAATGTAAGGATTGAGACTGCAAAAGACTTCAGTCGTGGCGGCTGGGACAATGTAAAAACCTATGCAGCAATGACGGCGCCTTATTACACAAACTTTGCATGCAATCCTGTTGCATGGACAGGCAGTACAAGCGGAGCAGTCAAGGGTGAAGTTTTACTTATTGATGTAAAAGCAGAAGCTGATCTTGATAAATATAAAGGGAAAGTAGCAGGGAAGATTGTACTTATGCCTTCTACAGCCACTTACGAAGTTAAATACGAACCACTGGCAAGCAGATATACTGATGCTCAGCTTAAAGATCTTACAGCGGCGTCTGCCCAGGGAAGAAGGCCAACTATGGATTTTGCCGCGATGATGGTTCAGAGAGCTTTGCGTACAAAAATATCAGATTTTCTGAAAAGCGAAGGAGCAGCAGTTATTCTCAATAGTTCTGGTACGTTCAATGTTCCGGGATCAAATGGTGCAAACTATAAATCAGGTGATCCGGAACCTATTGCTCAGCTAAATCTCCCAATGGAGGACCATGCAAGAATGGAAAGACTATTACGCCATAATGTTCCTGTAGAAATGGAGATTGAGATTCAGAATAAATTTTTCGCAAGTCCAACTGTTTACAATGTTATTGGTGAAATACCCGGAACAGATAAGCTTCTGAAAAACGAAATAGTTCTTTTAGGTGCCCATATTGATTCGTGGAACGGAGGAACAGGTGCCGCCGATAACGCATCGGGTTGCATTGTGATGATGGAAGCGCTCAGGATACTTAAGAACCTCGATGTTGCTCCCCGAAGAACAATCAGGGTAGCTCTTTGGGGTGGTGAGGAACAGGGATTGTACGGATCATCAGGTTACGTTGACAAATATCTTGTTGATCCACAGACCAGAGAACACAAAGCTGATTTTAATAATTTTGCTGCTTACTTTAATATGGATAACGGATCAGGCAAATACAGGGGTATCTACCTGCAGGAGAATGAGCTTGTTAGAACAATATTTGAAGAATGGCTAAAGCCGTTTGCAGATATGGGAGCAACAACAATTGCTATCAGAAACACCTCAGGAACTGATCACCTCTCCTTTGACCGGGTAGGATTACCAGCCTTTCAGTTCATACAGGATGAGATTGAATACAACCGTACCTATCATACAGTTATGGATACCTACGAAAGGCTTGTCATGGACGATCTGAAACAGAATGCTGTAATTACTGCATCATTCGTTTACAATGCTGCTATGCGAAATGCAAAATTACCGGGCAAACCTGCAATGAAACCAAATCCTAATGCTGTTCAGGGCCGCAGGATGCAATAATATTGTTATTTCATAAATTGTTATTTGTAGGGAACGGTCGCGACTGTTCCCTACGCTTTTTTCACATCAATATCTTTCATCGATAATTGGATCCGTTTCCGTTCGATATCAACAGCAAGGACCTTAACCATAACGTGCTGATGTAATTTTACTATTGTGGACGGATCGGTTACATAATTCTTACTGAGATTGGATACATGCACCAGGCCATCTTGTTTGATACCAATATCTACAAATGCGCCAAATTTTGTAATATTTGTTACAATACCTGGAAGAATCATCCCTTCAATCAAATCTTCCATCGAATGGACATCAGCAAACCTGAATTCTTTAATTTTTGATCGTGGGTCTCTTCCTGGTTTTGCCAACTCTTCCAGAATATCTTTCAGTGTAGGTAATCCGATAACCGGAGTTACATAACGCTCAGTTTTTATTTCTTTTCTTTTAGTTTCATTGGTCATCAATTCCTTGACATCACAACCCAGATCTTTCGACATGAGCTCTACAACATGATAACTTTCAGGATGAACTGCACTCGAATCCAAAGGGTTTTCTGCATTACGTATTCTTAAAAACCCCGCGCTCTGTTCAAAAGCTTTCTCTCCCATCCGTTTAACCTTTAATAGCTCCTTCCGTTTTTTGAATGGCCCGTTTTCGGTACGGTAATCAACAATATTCTGGGCCAATTGTGGTCCAAGACCTGAAACATAAGTAAGAAGATGCTTACTTGCAGTATTCACCTCAACACCAACGGCATTTACACAGCTCATAACAACATCATCGAGTGATTTCTGAAGTTTTTGCTGATCTACATCATGCTGATACTGACCAACACCTATTGATTGAGGATCAATCTTGACCAGTTCGGCCAGTGGATCCATAAGCCTGCGTCCGATAGAAACAGAACCTCGCACTGTTACATCATAATCCGGAAATTCCTCCCGCGCAATTTTTGAAGCAGAGTATATTGAAGCACCTGCTTCACTTACAACAAATACCTGTATATCGGTGTCGAATTTTACCCATTTAATAAAATCTTCTGTCTCGCGGCTTGCAGTTCCATTTCCTATTGCTATAGCTTCAATCTTATACGCACTGACAAGAGTAAGAATTTTTTTAATTGACATTGCTGTCTCATTCTGGGGAGGATGCGGATAGATAGTTTCATTATGCAGCAGATTACCCTGCCTGTCGAGACAGACAATTTTACATCCCGACCTGAATCCTGGATCTATTGCAAGAACGTTTTTTTCACCCAGAGGTGATCCAAGAAGAAGCTGACGAAGGTTTTCAGCAAATACTGAAATTGCCTCTATATCGGCCTTTTCTTTTGACAGGTTTCTGAATTCTGTTTCCATCGATGAGGAAAGAAGTCTTTTCCAGCTATCTTTCACGGCATCAGAAACAATATCGGAAGAAGCATTCCTGCCTTTGATAAAAATAGCTTTTAACATTTCAAGAGCATTCTCTTCAACAGGTTCGACCGAGAGCCTCAGGAAACCTTCCTCTTCTCCCCTGCGCATTGCAAGCAGTCTGTGCGATGGACATTTCTTGAGAGGCTCGGACCATTCATAATAATCGCTGTATTTAATCCCTGTTGCTTCTTTCCCTTTTACAACTTTAGAGAATATAACTGCCTCTTTTTCAAAAAGGTACCTTAATTGTTTGCGTGCTTTTTCATCTTCACTTACCCATTCTGCAATAATATCAGATGCTCCTGCAATTGCTTCTTCAACAGTTGATACATCATCATTCAGAAACTCTTCTGCTTTGAGTGACGGATCAGTAATCTTCTGATCAAGGAGGAGGACAGCAAAAGGTTCCAGTCCTTTTTCCCTTGCAATAGTGGCCCTTGTCCGGCGTTTTGGTCTGAAAGGCAGGTATATGTCTTCAACTTCAGAAATCGTTATGGCAGCAGCAATTTTTTTTCTCAGTTCAGGAGTCATTTTCTCCTGTTCCTCAATCGATTTTATAACTGCTTCTTTACGTGAATCGAGTTCTTTTAATCTTTCGTATTCTTCCTTAACGTTCATTAACTGAACCTCGTCAAGGCTTCCTGTCATCTCTTTACGGTACCTGCTTATAAATGGAATGGTAGCCCCTCCATCCATGAGCCTGATGGTGTTTTCAACCTGCCAGTCATGAAGTCCGAGTTTTTTTGCTACAAGTAATATATTTCTGTTTGTTTCCATGATAATCCTATTCTACGTAAATAACCAGTCCTTTCAGATATTCGCTTTCAGGGTGATAGATATTTACCGGATGATCTGGAGGCTGACTTATCTGATGAATAATCCTGACGCTCCTTCCCGTATTTGCAGCTGCAGCAAAAACCGATTTTCTGAAGTTTTCTTTTGTTACCACCTGTGAACATGAGAAGGTAAAAATTATTCCTCCCGGCTTAACTTGCTCTATAGCTTTCATATTTAGCCTTTTGTATCCCTGAAGTGCATTAGCCAGAACATTGTGATGCTTAGCAAAAGCAGGTGGATCAAGAATTATGACATCGTACTGATCCTTAATATGATTCAGATAATCAAAAGCATCGACCTGAAATGACTCGTGCCTGGCATCATCTCCATAATTAAGCTTCATGTTTTCATTTGCAAGCTCAATAGCCGGAAAGGAACTGTCGACGGTATGAACCAAGGCAGCGTTTTTCATTGCATAAACTGAAAATCCACCTGTATAGCCAAACATATTTAGGACTTTTTTTCCTTCAGTAAATTCCATGAGTAGTTTTCTGTTTTCCCTTTGATCGATAAAAAATCCGGTTTTCTGTCCGGTTGTCCAGTCAATCTTAAACTTATAGCCATATTCAGTAACTACCACAGGAGCAGAGTCTCCGTACAGAAATTCATTAACCGCCTTTGTTTCAGCCATGTGAGGAATCGTTCCGTCACTTTTATCGTAAATTGCAGTAATCTGATCTTTCATGAGTTCGACCAGAATTGCAGCAATCTCTTTTCTTATCCGGTAAAATCCAATGGAATGCATCTGTAACACAACAACACCATTGTAATAATCAACGATCAATCCGGGTAAACCATCACCTTCACCATGAATTAAACGGTAAACGGTCAGCATTGGATTCCCAATTATGCCAATGAGTTTACGATAGGCGATTGCATTTTCAATCTTCTTTCTGAAGAAACTTACATCCGGAGTTACCTGCTCAAATGAAAGAATCCTTATTGCGATTGAGCTGGGAGCATAATGCCCTACAGCCAAAAAAGCATCTTTATTATCATAGACATCAACCAGGTCACCTTCAACAGGTTCCCCCAACATTTTTTTTATCGCACCTGAAAATATCCAGGGATGAAACCTGCGGACTGACTGTTCTTTTCCTGATTTCAGGATGACTTTAATTCTTTCCACTTGATATATTAAATTTAAGCAAATTACTTTCTAGTTAATTATGAAACACATTTTACATATTGCCTACTACCTACTACCGACTGCCTTTCAATTTCCTTCCGTTAATTTCGAATAGATTTGATGACACACCCATGCATCGGTTGCAGCATAGATCTGCTGTGCCTCACTGAGTTGCTCTGCCTCCCAGTCTGTTACCTGCTGACGTTTTGATATTCTGAACCCAAGAACAATAGCTGTCAGCTTTTTTAACCCGGCTATCTGTATTCCATAATCTTTTACAAAATTCTGCAGGTCTATAAAACCTCCCGGATTGAATTTTTTTACAACTTTAAGGAATCGTATATCGTCATGAACCGCTACGCCAGCTTTAATTACCTTTGGATCTGCCAGTAAATCTACAAGCTCCCTGGGAAGCCCAATCTTATTTATTCTGAAAAGACAAGCCAGATCAGCGGTAGAAAGTTGAATGAGAGAAACCTGGTTTCTGCCTCCTTTTGTAAATGTAGGTCTTGTTTCAGTATCAAAGCCCAGTAGATCTTTTCCAAGAAGTCGTGGGAAGACCTCATAAAAAGTTTTCAGATCATCCACCAGTACTATTTCACCTCTAAACCATGAGAGTTCCAATTTAGCAAGCTCCTCAACAGTAATGTCCTCCTTATAAGTATCATTCAGCATTTCCCCTGAATTCCTTTTGTCTTCTGGCAATAAACCAGTTTGAAGTATTTCTTCTTTCATCGTCTCCATCATCATCATTTTCAACTTTTCCAATTTCCTCCCCTGAGTATATAAACTTATGTATCGCTCTCATTGAATTAACCAGCTTCTGACCCCAGAACGATTCGAAGTTTAGCCTGCACTCCCAAACTGAATCATTCATTACTTCCGGTGTACCTGTCTGGTATAGTAGAAGAAAGTCTTTGATATCCTGATAAATATCAGCCAAATTTTCAGATATGGATGATATGACATGGTCATCTGATTCACTTATTTTCTCATCAAATACCTCAGGATAATCATCAGCTGTTCCAAATTTCTCCCTGAATATTTCCTGCATCTTCTTCCAATCAGACTCAGTAACGAACTTTTCATTCCCATCTTCAAAAAACGGATTCAACTCTGGTAAAAGCGAAGCTTTGAGATACATAAAGGGCAGAATACGCTGCAGAATTTTCAATAACTCGTCACCTTTAAGTTCTGAAACATGCTCTGCATATTTACAGAATTCATTCGCAACAGCCACAAATTCAATTACATTCCTTGAATAAACCGGTTCTGATTTGGTTTCCATAGCTCTTATTAAAAGTGGTACAAAATTAGGAAATTTTTGATGCATCAGAACTTACTGATTGCTTTTCGCTTTCACCGGGCCTGTCCCCCTAAAGGACGGATATTTTGTCAATGTACAGTATACTAACTAATTACGATTTTTTTGCTTATCATTAATTCTTTTTAACAAATAAACAGAATACATAAAAAAAACAACATAATTTACAGATTATTAATTCACTACAATGATTTAACCCACCTTTAGGGAGGCAGGAAGGCAGAAATAGTATGGGGCTGATTTCCCCGGTCTACAGCAGGGATTGCTCTCAATGCAGTTTAATTATATCTTTACAATACTCAAAATCTTAATATGCTTATCGGTAATTATAAGCTTCTGTATAACCACCTCATCGTAACGATAGATAAAAAGCGGATTTTTCACGACCCCCTTCATACACTTGCTTATGGCACTGATGCAAGCTTTTACAGGCTTATTCCGAAAATGGTTATCAAAGCAAAAGATGAATCCGAAATATCTCTGATACTCAAAAAATGTACTGAATTGAATATTCCTGCAACGTTTCGTGCAGCAGGCACCAGCTTATCAGGACAAGCAATTACTGATTCGGTTCTGATAATTGCCGGTAATCATTGGAAAAAATTTGAGATCAATGAGAACGGAACAGAAATAAAACTTCAACCAGGATTAACCGGAGGTCGGGCTAATCTGTTGCTAGCTCCTTATGGGAGAAAGATTGGCCCTGACCCTGCTTCAATAAAAGCAGCAATGATAGGAGGAATAGCTGCCAACAACGCAAGTGGCATGTGTTGTGGAACCGCTCAGAATTCATATAAAACAGTTTCAGGAATGAGGATCATCCTGGCTGACGGAACAGTCCTTGATACAAATGATGAAAAAAGCAAAATGGAATTCCGGGAATCACACCGGAAGTTTTTATCAGATATTGAAGGCATCGCTAACTCGGCAAAATCAAATACAATTCTTTATGAGAGGATCATAAAGAAATATAAAATGAAGAACACAACAGGATATAGTCTGAATGCACTTATCGACTTTAGCGATCCTTTTGATATAATAGAACACCTGATGATTGGATCAGAAGGAACTTTAGGATTCATTGCCGGAATCAGTTATAAAACAGTTATAGAACATCCATTCAGGGCCAGTTCTCTGATTATTTTTACTGACATAGAAAAAGCCTGCAAGGCAGTTTCCATATTAAAATCAACACCTGTTTCAGCTGTAGAATTGATTGACAATGCAGGATTAAGATCTGTTGAAAAAGAAAAAGGGATGTCGGAATATCTGAGGTTGTTAAAGAAGGATGTCTGCGCTTTACTGGTTGAAACTGTGGGAGGAAATAAGTTTGAAATAAATGAAAATATTGAAATAATTTGTAACTCAATAAAAGAGATTAAGGTCGAAAAAGAAGTCGTTTTTACAGATATTCCAGCTGAATATGAACTACTCTGGAAAATCCGTAAAGGCCTCTTCCCCTCAGTCGGTGCAATGAGAAAAACAGGAACCACAGTAATAATTGAAGATGTTGCTTTCCCTGTTCCATCACTGGCTGAAGCAACAATTGATCTGCAGAACCTGCTAAAAAAATACAATTATGATGAAGCTGTGATATTTGGTCATGCTCTTGAAGGAAATCTTCATTTTGTTTTCACACAGGATTTTAATACACAATCTGAGATCGACAGGTATGCCAAACTAATGTCAGATGTTTCAGATCTTGTTGTTAATAAATACGACGGATCACTTAAAGCCGAGCACGGTACAGGCCGCAATATGGCTCCTTATGTTGAGATGGAATGGGGCATAGAAGCATATCAGCTCATGAAGGAGATTAAATACATTTTCGACCCGTCAGGTATTCTGAATCCGGAGGTTATCCTTACAAATGATAAAGAGCTTCACATCAGAAATTTCAAACCGATCCCTGCTGCAAACGAAATTATTGATAAATGCACTGAATGCGGCTTTTGTGAACCATCGTGTGTTTCTGCTGAAATGACTCTCACTCCACGTCAGAGAATTGTGATACACAGAGAAATAACTTCTCTCACAAAAAGTGGTAAAGAACCTCATATTGCAGCATCACTGGTGAAATCTTTTTCTTATTCAGGGAATGAAACATGCGCTACCGATGGCCTATGTGCCGTTGAATGTCCTGTAAAAATAGATACTGGAAAACTCATAAAAAACCTTCGCTCAGATTTAGTTTCAGAAAGTCAGAACAGAGCACTGTGGTTAGCTGACAGGATGAATGCTGTTACAGCTGCAGCAAGGTTTACCTTATCAGTAATCAGCTTTTTTCATGCACTTCTCGGAACTACGGTTATGAAATTTATTTACGGAGGATTGCGTAAATTATCCTTTAACATAATTCCTCTTTGGAATCCATATTTGCCTTTGGGATCAAAAGCGATCAGAATAAAGAATGAACCAGCGTCTGACCATCCGCGTAAAGTTGTATATTTCCCTTCATGCATTAACCGATCTATGGGAGTATCAAAAGATCACAAGGATGAGATTCAGCTTTCAGAAATAATGATACGACTTTTAAATAAAGGAGGTTACGAAGTTATCTATCCAGAAAACCTGAATAACCTGTGCTGCGGAATGGCATTTTCGAGTAAAGGATATACAAAAGCCGGTGAAAAAAAATCATCGGAGCTGGAAGAAGCTCTTTTAAAAGCCAGTATTAATGGAGAGTATCCTGTTCTATGTGACATGAGTCCTTGTCTTTATACAATGAAGGAAAACATGAAATCAAATCTTAAACTATATGAGCCTGTTGAATTTATCTTCTCATATCTCCTGCCCTGGCTGAAAATTGTTCCACTTAATGAAACAATTACCGTTTTTCCGGTTTGTAGTATGAAAAAAATGGGTTTGGAAGAAAAACTGATCCATCTTGCAAAACTCTGCGCTACTGATGTAATTGTTGGCGAAACGAATTGTTGCGGTTTTGCAGGAGACAGGGGTTTTACTTATCCGGAACTTAACAAGCATGGTTTGAGAGAATTAAAAGATCAATTACCCGAAAGCGTTAAACATGGTTATTCAACAAGTCGTACATGCGAAATTGGATTAAGTCTTCATACCGGAATATCTTATAAATCTATTGTTTATCTTGTAGACCAGGTGAGTAAAGTTAAGATAGATTAAAAAAAACAAAATATGAGCACAAATTCTCAACATTTCAGTACTCCGATAACTGACAGGATTACATCAGTTGACTTCTTTCGTGGGTTTACCATGTTCCTCCTGATTGGAGAAAGCACCAGGTTGTACAGTCACTTTGGATCCTTTGAAAACAGTGGGATAATGCAGTTCTTAAGTACTCAGTTCAGTCATCATGAATGGCATGGGCTGCACTTTTGGGATCTGATTCAACCTTTCTTTATGTTCATTGTCGGAGTGGCCATCCCTTTTGCCGTTGCCAACCGGATAAAAAAAGGAGATCCAGATAAAAAAATACTGCTTCATGCTCTTAAGCGCTCATTCCTTTTGTTGTTTCTTGGGTGGGCTCTCTACTGTGTCGATCCAGGAAAAATAGTATGGAGACTTCAGGATGTACTTACCCAATTGTCAGTAACATACCTGGTTGCCTTTCTGATAATGAAAAAGAGTTTTACATTTCAACTTACCTTCACTTTAGCAATACTTCTATTGATTGATCTGGCATACCGGTTTTTTCCTGTTGAAGGCTTCAATCAACCATGGGTGGCATTTCATAATCTTGGAGCATGGACAAACATTAAAATTGAGGGTGTTGAAAAGACAAGCATATGGGCATCAATAAATGCAATTTCAACAACGGCCCACACAGTATGGGGAGTTCTGTTTGGTCAGTTATTAATGAGCGACCGTACCACAAGAAAGAAAATTCAGATAATGGTTATTGCCGGGCTTACAGGCTTAATAATTGGTTTTGGTCTCGATCTTCTAAATATTACACCTATTATTAAAAAGATTGCCACCTCCTCATTTGTATTTGCTAGCGGAGGATGGGCAATTCTTGCACTTTGCTTCTGTTACTGGTTAATTGATGTAAGAAAGATCTTCACAAAAGGATCTAAGTTCTTTATTATTGTCGGAATGAACTGCATCTTTATTTACCTCTTTTTTGAAGTAGGCGGGGCAGAACTTGTAAGAAAAATATTCATCCCCTTCACCAATGCTTTATTTTCATGGGGAGGAAATCTTACGGTAGAAATAATGACGAGCCTCAGTGTTTGGGCTGCATTGTGGTATATCTGCTATTGGCTGTATAAAAACAGGCTATTTATTAAAATCTGAGAATTTATATAGGGAACGTTACAGTACGAAACGGTACGAAACGGTATGGAACGGTCGCGACCATTCTATACAATATGGTATTTCGCGTTATAATTTCCACTTTAGCCTATAATCCTTATCCTGTTCAATTTTATTATGATCAAACAACCATCTGATCACCTTAATAACTTTATCCTCCGGATGATTAATAACTTTTACAAGCTCCTCAGGATCAGGAGAGTTTTCACTTAAAAAACTTTTTATTTCTTCAAGAATTAGATCAAACTCATATTTGCTGAGATCTAGTTCGTTCCTCTCACGGCAAATGTCACAGATGCCACAACGATCAGATTCTTCACCAAAATAATTTAGTAGAAATGCTGATCTGCAACGGTTTTCAGATTCAGCATATTCTATCATCTTGTTTAACCTGATTTCATACTTTTCCTTAACATGAAGGTAGTTGTCGGGCGATATCAGCAGGGCTTTTCTCATAAGCCTCTCTTCAGTAAAGATCACCAATGCTGTCTTTTTACCCGGGATGAATCTAATAATATTAAATGATGCCAGTTTTACCAGATACTGGTAAACGGTGTTTCGGGAAGCTGCTGATTTTTTGGCAAGAGTTTCCTCATTAATAGGTACAAATTCTGAAAACATTCCTGTGTATGATCTTAAAAGGAGCTTAATAAATCCGTCAAATGATTCGTTCGCAACCTGAAATTTATAGAGATCATCCCTGCTAACAATAAAATGTACTCTTGACGGATTGTTTATCTCCTCGGTAAACTCCATATATCCTTCACGCTGAAGAAACTGAAGACTGTTATAAGTTTCGATCACAGGCAACCTGTATTTTGAAACAAATTCAGACATGTTAAAATCAAACACATTGTCTTTCCCCGAGCCTAAAGGCACCTGGAGAAAATTACATATTGCCTCATATACATCTTTAATTTTTTCAACAGGAGGAAACTTTTTTCTGATAGTGTCAAGCAACCTGCTTTTGTCAGCCGGTGAATATAACATGACAGCTGACGCCGGTAAGTTATCCCTACCTGCTCTACCACTCTCCTGGAAGTAATTTTCGATCGAATCGGGGATATCCCAATGAATTACGAATCGCACTTCTGATTTATCGATACCCATTCCAAAAGCATTGGTAGATACAATAACCCGGATCTCACCTGTCGTCCACGAACTTTGCTTTTTATCACGCAATTCCACAGATAATCCTGCATGATAGAAATCGGCATTAATACCATTTGAAACGAGAAGTTCAGCAACTTCTTTGCATCTTTTCCTGCTTCTGACATAAACAATTCCGCTTCCCTTCGCTTTTTGCAGAGTATTTATCAGATAGGTCCCTTTATCCTCAACTTTTCTCAGGAGGTATGATATATTTTTCCTTTCGAAACTGGTTCTGAGAACATTTTTTTCCCTGAAAGCCAGTTTACTCATTATATCATCAATTACCTGAGGTGTGGCAGAAGCTGTAAGTGCAAGAAAAGGTACCTTGTCTGAAATATGATCCCTTAGAGTAACAATTTTCAGATATGAGGGTCTGAAATCATAACCCCATTGAGATATGCAGTGTGCTTCATCAATTGCAACCAGTGACAGGTTCAGCCGACTTGCCTTTCCCTGAAAAATCCTTGTTGAAATTCTTTCGGGTGAAACATATAGAAACTTGTAATCGCCATAGATTGCATTTTCAAGCGCATTATCTATCTCCTCAGCATTCATTCCCGAATGGATTGCTAAAGATTTTATTTCCAGACTATTAAGCCGATTAACCTGGTCCTTCATCAAAGCAATCAAAGGGGTGATGACAAGACATATTCCCTCATTGGTAAGGGCAGGAACCTGAAAAGTAAGTGATTTTCCTCCGCCGGTCGGCATAAGTCCAAGAGTATCCCTTCCTTCAGCAACAGATCTTATTATATCTTCCTGCAACGGTTTGAAGGAAGTATAACCCCAATACCTTGTTAAAACCTGTAAATATGGCTCAATATCAAAACCAGTTTGCATCATATACAAAGGTAATAACTGTAATTGATAAATTTACAGTAGCGAAACAACGCATTGTGATGCTACTTTTTTTTCGTAATTTGCGCCTGTAAAAATTTAATAATTCACCCGATGTCATTTTTTGAAGATAAGATACTATATGAAGGATTAACATTTGATGATGTTCTTCTGATTCCTTCATATTCAGAGGTCCTTCCCAGGGAGGTTGATCTCAGTTCAATGTTCACAAGAAACATCCGAATAAATACGCCCTTTGTCTCGGCAGCGATGGACACTGTGACAGAAGATGAACTTGCTATTGCCATTGCGAGTGAGGGTGGCATAGGTGTGATTCATAAAAATATGTCTATTGAAAAACAGGCATCACAGATTAAGCGTGTCAAGAGAGCTGAGAATGTCATGATATTTGATCCCATAACAATCAAACTCGATGCGACTGTTGGTGAGGCAATGAATCTAATGAGTGAATATAAAATCGGTGGTATTCCGGTTATTGACAACAATGGAATTCTTAAAGGCATTGTAACTAACAGAGATCTCAGGTTTGAAAATAACCGCTCACGAAAGATAACAGAGGTTATGACCACCAGTCTGATTACCACCAATCATCAGACTAATCTTGAGGCAGCAGCAAGAATACTACAGAAGCATAAGATTGAAAAGCTTCCAATGATTGATGAAGCCGGTAAACTTATCGGTCTGATAACCTACAAAGATATTACAAAGACCAAGGATCGTCCCAATTCATGTAAAGATGACAAAGGCAGACTGAGAGTTGCGGGAGCTGTTGGTATTGCTTCAGATACACTTGAACGGGTTGAAGCACTGATAGCCGCCAGTGTCGATGCAATATCCATTGACACTGCACACGCTCATACAAAAAGTGTTATCAATATCCTGAAAGAAATAAAACGAAACTTTCCCGGAATTGATGTCATTGCAGGGAACATAGGTACAGCGGATGCTGCGAAAGCTCTTGTTAAGGAGGGCGCTGATGCAGTTAAAGTAGGTATTGGTCCGGGTTCTATATGCACAACAAGGGTAATTGCCGGTGTTGGTGTTCCTCAGCTTTCTGCAATATACAATGTTGCCAAAGCGATTGAAGGATCAGGTATTCCGGTAATTGCTGACGGCGGTATAAGGTACTCAGGAGATATTATTAAAGCTATCGCAGCTGGTGCCGACTCAATTATGGCCGGATCGCTCTTTGCAGGAGTTGAAGAGTCCCCGGGCGATACAATTATCTATAATGGCCGTAAGTTTAAAGCATACAGAGGCATGGGATCTATTGAGGCTATGCAGCAAGGTTCTAAAGACAGGTATTTTCAGGATATTGAAGATGACATAAGAAAACTTGTTCCGGAAGGAATTGAGGCAAGGGTCCCATACAAAGGTACACTCGCTGAAGTAATTTATCAAATGACAGGTGGTTTAAGAGCCGGAATGGGATACCTTGGCGCTAAAAACATTGCTATTCTTAAAAAAGACGGCAAATTTGTAAGGATAACAAATTCAGGTATAACCGAAAGCCATCCCCACGATGTAACAATTACAAGGGAGGCTCCTAACTATAGCAGAAAATCATTAGAATAACAGGTACCCTCTAATCCTGATGAATATCAAATCATCTTTACTGATCAGTCTATTATTCTTGTCGCCGGCCTTTTGCCAGGCACAGGATCTGAACAACAAAATATTACTTATTGTTGGAGGAAATCAGGTTCAGTCAGGGGAATTCATCAGGATGTACAAAAAAAGCAGGGAACCTGAAAAAAAACTCGATATTGATAGTTATCTGCAGCAATATATTGTTTTTAAACTTAAGGTTGCTGATGCTATAAAGCAGGGATATGATACCACAAAGGCATTCAGAAGTGAACTTGGAGGTTACAGGAACCAACTGGCCCAGAACTATCTGACAGACAATCAGGCAAAAGAAAAATTACTCCGGAAATCTTACGAAAGATCACTGACGGAAATTAATGCCTGGCATATTCTTATAGCGTTACCACCTGAAGTTTCTCCGGAAGATACTCTCAAAGCTTATCAGAAAGCATCATTTATAAGGGACAGAATTGTTCTGGGCGAACCATTTGAACAGGTTGCCCGGGGAACTTCCGATGATCAATCAGTTAAAGTGAATGGAGGTAATCTTGGCTATTTTTCAGTATTTCAGATGATTATGCCATTTGAAGAAGTTGCTTATTCTCTAAAGAAGGGCTCAGTTTCTATGCCAGTCAGAACACCTTTTGGATATCATATAATAAAGGTAGCTGATAAACGTCCCTCCAAAGGGAAAATTAAGGTGGCACATATCATGAAGGCTGCTCCTCCTGGAACCGATGAAAGTGAAGTAAAAAAAGCGGAAGCAGAGATTAATAATATTTATAAAATGCTGCAGGAAGGAGCATCTTTCTCCGATCTGGCAAAAAAATATTCCGATCATAAAGAATCAGCCCAAAAAGGAGGTGAATTAAACTGGTTTGGTGCCGGTGAAATAGTAAGTGATTTTTCAGAGGCTGCATTTTCAATCACTGACACCGGTAAATACACAAAACCGATCCGTACAATTTATGGCTGGCATATTATTAAACTTTTAGATAAGAAAAAAACCGGGTCATTTGAAGAATCCAGATCATTTCTGGAAAGTAAAATTAATCAGTCATCTTTAAATTCCATAAGTAAAAAATCGTTTGTCGAAAAACTTAAAAAAGAATATAACTTCAGTATCAATCAGCTTGCCTATACCTGGTTTGTTAAAAATACGGATACACTTATAATTCAGGGATTAAAAAAGTATGAAAGGGACAGCATCCCCAGCGGCAACTTATATTCATTTGCAAATCAACATTTTACAACAAAAGAGTTTGCAGAATATATCGAAAAACGGGGGTCCATGATTGTCACTAAAGATTCCTCCGTTTTCATAGACCGTTCAATAGAATCAAAAGTTACTGAGGATATCACTGAATATGAAAACTCGATGCTTGAAAAAAAATATCCTGAATTCAGATATCTCATGACTGAATTCCACGATGGGATCCTTTTATTTGAGATTTCCGGCAAAAAGGTATGGAACAAAGTAGCTCTTGACTCCTTGGGAGTGCATAAATACTACAATGACCATAAAAACAACTATCTTTCGAAACCTGGAATTGAGGCAAAAATTTATACTCTGAAATCATTAAAAGAAGAAAAATCATTCACTTCTGTCTATAAAAGATATTCACAGAAACCGGATGCTGATAATCGTTTATTAAAGTATTATAATAATAAAAACGACACCTTACTGACTATACATGATGGAAAATGGTTTAAAGGTGATGATGATGATATTGACAGATTGCAATGGAATAAGGGAGAACAATCATTTCTCAGGGATAGTTTTCCTTCAATAATTATTATTAATAAACTGATCGATCCCACTCCTTTAAAGTTTGAGGAGGTTCAGGGAGAAATGATGACAGGTTACCAGGAATTTCTGGAGAGTGATTGGATAAGACAATTAAAAGAAAAATATAACGTTAAGGTTGATAGTGTAGTACTTGAAGAGGTGAAGAAGAAACTAAACAATGAATAAAATAGTAATTTTAATATTGGCAGTAAGCCTTTTTGCCGGATGCAGTAATAAGAAGAATGCTATAAAAAGGATACCTGTTGCAGAAGTTGGGAAAGTTGTACTTTATTATGATGATATACCGCGCCTTATCCAGAGCGGAATAAATGAAACAGACAGTACAGCTTTAATTCAGGATTATATTAACAAATGGGCAAAGAGAGAACTCCTTCTTCAGAAAGCTGAAGATAATTTATCTCCGGAATTAATAGCTGAAATTGTTAAACAGCTAGAAGAGACCAGGGCAAGCCTTGTTATATATCAGTATCAGAGACAGTTAATGCTTGAAAAGCTTGATACTGTTTTAACTGAATCAGAACTGGAAAATTACTACACTGCCAATGAAAACAGTTTTACTCTCAGTTCAAACATTATTAAAGCTCTATATATAAAATTACCGGTTGAAACGCCAAATATTGATAAGATTAAAGCTCTTGCCCGTTCAAATGATCAAAAAGATCTTCAGCAACTTGAAAGTTTGTGCTATCAGTTTGCCGAAAAGTTTGATGATTTTAATGAGAAATGGGTATCAATGGACAAACTTTCGGTTGAACTTCAGCAGAAAATTGAAAATGAAGATAACTTCCTCAAAAGAAATACTTTTTTTGAAACAACCGACTCAGTTTCTGTAACATTGATTTCAATAAGAGATTACAGGCTCAGATCATCCATTGCACCGTTCGAATATGTTAAAGATGATATTAAGAGGATTATCTGGAATACCAGAAGATTTGAATTCATCCAGGCTCTTGAAAACGGAATTTATAACGAAGCACTTAAACAAAACAGTTTTAAGCTATATTAATTATGATAAAAAGAAAATTAAAATTTTGCCTGGTTCTGATAGGTCTGTTACTTCCTGGTGCATTCGTTGTAAATGCTCAGCAACTGGTTGAATCAATAGCAGCTATTGTAGGAAATGAGGTAATTTATCTATCAGATCTGGAGAATACAATCGCCGATTTAAAACGAAATGGTACCAAAACATCTGTCGAAAAGCTCAGTTGCAATGTATTTCAGGAAATGCTTGTTTCAAAACTCTTCCTTGACCAGGCCAGGATCGACAGTATCACAGTTACAGATGATGCTGTTGACGGTGATCTTAATATGAGAATGAATGATGCAATAAGACGTGCCGGAAGTGAAGCCGCCCTGGTAGCCTATTTTAAGAAAAGTATGATTGAAATACGAAGAGATATAAAGAAAACAATGCTGGAACAAGAGATCGTGAGGGAAGTCCAGAGTAAACTAGCAAAGAATATTACAATCACTCCAAACGCATTAAAAAGATATTATTCTTCCATTCCAAAAGACAGCCTTCCTGTGATTCCTGCAAAATATGAAATAAGTATTATTCAGGTAGACCCTCCATCTAATGAAGATAATAAGGCTGACGCCCGTCAGAAGCTTCTTGACATAAGAAGTCAGATACTCGGAGGAAAGAGCTTTAATGTTCTGGCAATTATGTACTCGGAAGATCCTGAATCTGCAAAGAACGGTGGGGAGATTGGATTTCTGACAAGGGGGGAACTTGAAAAAGAGTATGCCGATGCAGCATTTAGCCTCACAAAAAATACTGTTTCCAAAATAGTTGAGACGAAGTTTGGATTCCATATCATTCAGCTCATAGATCGTAAAGGGGAAATGGTAAATACCCGTCATATCCTTGTCAGACCAAAAGTTAAACCTGATCAGGAAGCTAAGGCTATCTTTAAACTCGACAGTCTGGCTAATCTGATAAGAAAAGACAGTATAAAATTTACAGATGCAGCATTAAGGTTCTCAACACACAAAGACAGCAGGATAAACGGAGGCAAGTTAGTAAGCGTAAATCCCTCTGAGCGAATCACATGGTTCACACTTGAGCAGCTTAATCATGAGATGTATATTAAAGTCAGAGACCTGAAGGTTGGAGAGATATCTGACCCTTTCAGAACCACTGATGAGAATAACAACGTAGTTTTCAGGATAGTGAAAATCGACAATGAATTGCCTGCCCATACTTCAAATATGAAAGATGATTATCAGAACATATATAATCAGGCACTGGTGACAGAGAGAACAAAGGTTTTTGATAAATGGGTCAAGAACAAGATAGCTATCACCTATATTAAAATAAGCACTGAATTTAAAACGTGCGAATTCCTGCAAAACGGATGGTTAAAATAAAAGACTTCAGACATCTGTTAAATAAAATTTCTGTCGGGCATATTCCTTATGTTTTGGTTTTCCTGTTATTTTCTACTGTTCTTCAGTCGCAGGTAGCTCCTGTAAATAAAACAGGACTGAAAATGATAATTCTTAAAAACGCCGATGAAGACATAATTAAGAGGGATCCTGCAACGGGAAAAAGTATCCATCATTTTCGCGGGAACCTTAAATTTATACAGGACGTTACAACGATGTGGTGCGACAGTGCACATTTTTCACAGGAGAGAAATCAATTAACTGCATTCAGCAAAGTCCATATTGAACAGGGAGATACGCTGAATCTTTATAGTAATTACCTGTTTTATGATGGCATGAGTGAAATGGCGTTTATGAAGGGAAACGTAGAACTGATTGATAAAGAGACTCACCTGTTTACCGACTCAATAAATTATGATGTCAGAAACAAAATTGCCCGGTATACAAACAGGGGAAAGATAATAAATGCCGAAAACACACTCACAAGCATTATTGGTGTAGACTATGTTTCCCAGAACCTGTTTCATTTTAAAGACAGTGTAAAAATTGTGAATCCTAAATATGTAATGACCGCAGATACAATGGATTACAATACGCTAACTGAAACTGCTTTTTTCACCGGACCGACACATGTAGTTGGAGACAGCATAAATCTTTATTGTGAAAAAGGATGGTACGACACAAAAAAAGATATAACATCGGTATGGAAAAACGCAATGATTGATAATAAAGTTCAGACCATACATGGTGATTCTTTATTTTACAATAAAAAATCAGGATATGGCGAATCATTCCGGAATGTGGTTATTGAAGACACAGCCAATAAAATGATAGTGAAAGGAAATTATGCCTGGTATTACAAGGAACCGGAAAGATTTATGGTTACCAACAGAGCTGTGTTTATTCAGATATCAAAAGGAGATTCACTTTTCATGCATTCTGATACTATAAGCGCTATTACCAGATCTGACACATCAGCAAATGGATACAGACTTGTCAGGGCTTATTATGGAACCCGAATTTTCAGTGGAGGTTTTCAGGCAAAATGCGACTCCCTTTCCTACTCATTTCAGGATTCTGTAATAAGGCTTTACAGAGCTCCGGTAATATGGTCAGAAGAAAACCAGCTTACGGCAGACTCTATGGCTATTTTTACCAAAAACCGACAGACTGACAGGCTCGAGTTATATAATTCATCCTTTGTCACCAGTAAGATTGACTCAATCAGATTCAATCAGATTAAAGGCAAATTACTTACCGGCTTCTTTAGGAAAAATGAAATATATAAAATTGATGTAAAGGGAAACGGGGAATCTATATACTATCTTCTTGACGGAGAAGATATATCAGGCGTAAACCAGGGAAAAAGTCTGAATATTGAAGTCTATCTCGAGAAAGGTAAAGTAACTGAGATTTATGAATATCAGGATCCGGAAGGAACCATCGATCCGCCTGACCCCGGAATACCAAAGGATCTGAGACTAAAAGGATACAACTGGTATGATAGTCTGAGACCAAAAAACAAGGATGATATATTCAGAAAGAAATAAATGATTGTAGACAATCTCTCACACTCAAGGATATTCCTCATCCATTCACTCTGTATATGCCAGGTTTCAGGACAAACCAGATAAATTGATTACTAATGACAACATTTTGTAATGTATTCATTATGTGCCCTGAAAGATCCCGAACGAAGTGAGTGATCCCTGAAGTTCAGCAGGATATTCTAGTATGACTTGGAGTGCAAATTTGTAAGGGAATGAGAAATCTCATTGAGCAGCTACTGAACTTATAAACAATAAAAAAGGCCGATCACTTAAGAATCAGCCATTTTTATTAATATTCATCTTCATTGAAAAAGAAATCGTCTTTGCTGGGATAATCGGGCCAGATATCTTCGATACTTTCATAAATATCTCCTTCATCTTCAATTTCCTGCAAATTCTCAATTACTTCCATTGGGGCACCTGACCTAATGGCAAAATCTATCAGCTCATCCTTAGTGGCAGGCCATGGAGCATCCTCAAGTTTTGATGCTAATTCAAGTGTCCAGTACATATTTTCCTGATTAAGTTAAGCTTTAAACAAAGTTTGCAAATATATATATTATTTTACTTAAAAAGCAATACCTTTTTTAAGAATTTTAATATATCAAACTTGCCACTTAATCTCCTCAACATCAAGATCTAAGCTAATTTTACGGGATAATACAAATAAAAAATCCGATAGACGATTAAGAAATTTATTCACTAATTCTGGCGATTCCTCAGTCTTATTTAACCTCAAAACAGCCCTCTCTGCCCTCCTGCATACACATCGGGCTATATGACAATATGATACGAGAATATGTCCGCCGGGAAGGATGAAGTTTTTCAGAGGCGTAAGCGACTCCTCCATCTTGTCAATCTCTTTTTCAAGTACCGAAATACATTCTGCATCAGGGAGCAGTTTTCTGCTATTACTGTTCTCGCTATCATATGCCAGTGCAGCTGCACAGGTCATTAGCTGACCCTGAATATATATTAATAAATTTTTACGTTTGAGATTTTCCTTATGATCACGTAACAATCCTATCCAGGCAATAAGCTCGTCTACTGAACCGTATGCTTCAACCCTTATCGAATGCTTTGGAACTCTTCTTCCTCCCGAAAGGGAAGTAGTACCATCGTCACCGGTAAGGGTATAAATCTTCATTGCTTAAAAAAAGGAGAAACAAACCGTTAAAGAAAATAAATGAAAAGTCTTAAGCCTTTACATAGTGTTCGTTACGGTAATCTTGCGATATCTCACCATCGAAAAGTCTGATAATACGGGCAGCATGTTTTGCTATATCTTCCTCATGCGTTACAACAATCACTGTATTTCCTTTTTTGTGAATGTCATCCAATAAGCCCATAATATCTATAGAGGTTTTACTATCGAGGTTACCTGTTGGCTCATCAGCCAAAATTATCGAAGGATTATTTACAAGAGCTCTGGCAATTGCTACGCGCTGACGCTGACCTCCTGAAAGCTCATTTGGTTTATGGGTCATCCTGTCGCCCAAACCTACCTGCTCAAGTGTTTTTATAGCCACTTTTTCTCTGTCAGCTTTTGCTACTCCGGCATATATTAGCGGTAATGTAACATTCTCAAGAGCTGTATACCTTGGAAGAAGGTTGAATGTCTGAAAAATAAAACCAATCTCTTTATTTCTGATTTCTGCAAGAAAGTCATCTTCCATTTTGCTGACATCAGTTCCATTTAATATATAACTTCCGCTTGTAGGTGTATCGAGGCATCCAAGAAGGTTCATCAGAGTTGATTTACCTGACCCTGAAGGACCCATGATTGCTACATATTCATTTCTCTCAATATTGATACTGACTGACCTTAAAGCCCTCACTATCACCGAACCAATTTGATAAGTTTTAACAATATTCTGTATCTCAATTACTTTGTCCATAACTCTTAAAATTTGAATTTTCGAAATTAGATTAAATTAGTCAAATAATAAATTATATATCCTTAATTTTTGTTAATATCTGATTATATAGTCATTATGATTCATCCCTTCCCTGAAAAAAACAATTCCCATCCGGAACAGATCAATAGTTACAGAAACTTTTTCTGAGTCTTTAATTATTGTCCATGCCTCTTCCATTTCTTTTGAATAATGAATATCATCAATAACTATGACTGTTTTATTATCTGATATTTCGACCATTCGTTTAAAATATTCGAGAACTGGTTTCTTCCTGTGATTACCGTCAATAAAAACCAGACCAGGTTTTATATTTCTATCCAGTATTTCAGGCATGACTTCATCAAAATCACCGGTTAATAACTTTATATTAT
The DNA here is from genome assembly GCA_025350595.1 of Bacteroidota bacterium. Classification (GTDB taxonomy): domain Bacteria; phylum Bacteroidota; class Bacteroidia; order Bacteroidales; family VadinHA17; genus LD21. Next base: position 80,436 of record JANXXP010000202.1, on the reverse strand, counting down.
TTAATCCTGCTCTTTCAAAATTTGTTCTGGCGATATCAGATAATGCAGGACACCCTTCCATTGTGTATACAGTTGCAGCGCTACACGATGAAGCCAAATACATAGTGCTTATTCCCAATGAGGTACCAAATTCTACAATATGCTGATCTCCAAATTCAGCCGCTAAATTTGATAATAACACACCATATTTTTCCGGAACAGGTGAATATCTGGCTATATCTGACACTTTTCTTAAGTTAGTTTTCATTTTCGCTGATCCAGAACCAAGGTCATTAACATTTATGGTTCGTTTGTCAGATATCATTTTCTTTCTGATCTTTTCAATACTTAAGACAATGTCATGATCAATTTTATTCCGGAAGACACGGGATACAAGGTCAAAAACAAATGGACTGTGAATTCCATGTCCTTTCTTATGACCTGATAGTAGAATGTATTTCAGATATTTAGCAGCGCTGAAAATTTGCATTTCAGTATTGGAATATTAATTAGGACAGTTTTTCAAAAATACGTATTTTCGGATAATAATTTAAAAAATTTTACCAGCCTTCAAGGATGATCTTAAATGATTTTCTTCGTTTGCCCTTCACCCTTAAGGAAGCGAAGAAAATCAATTTCCACTCTTTAGGGAAGGGGCAAAGAAATTGTTTTTCAAAAATTAATTATTTCGACACTAAAGCATTATAAGTCAACTGTTTTCCATAATGATAATACAGGACATTCTTAATACAGAAATAACATATCTCCCAGGAGTCGGACCAAAAAGGGCTGAGCTTCTGAACAAAGAGCTGAATGTCTTTACGTATCGTGATTTACTTTACTATTTTCCATATAAATATATTGACCGTACAAGGTTTTATAAAATTGCAGAACTTGATCCTGATCTCCCTTATGTTCAGGTTAAGGGCAAAATAAAAGGATATTCTACAGAGGGAGTTGGGCCGGGAAAGCGTCTGGTTGCTGATTTTCAGGATGAGACCGGTACAATAAAACTTATCTGGTTTAAGGGTGGGAAATGGATAACAGGAAATTATTCTCCCGGAATTGAGTTCATAGTGTTCGGGAAGCCGGGCGTTTTCAATGGAATAATAAATATCATCCATCCCGAGATTGAAGCTGCCAATAAAATTGCTGAAAGAATAAACTCAGCGCTTCAGGCTCAGTACAATACAACTGAAAAACTAAAAAACCAATACCTTACATCAAAGACAATCAGTAAATTTGTTGGCACCCTCCTGAAACAGATAAAAATAAGATTACCTGAAACTTTACCACCATATCTTGTTGCACAATATAAGCTTATGGATTTGCATGAATCACTTCATAAGATCCATTTCCCGGAAAACCCTGAAGAGCTGGAAAAAGCAAGGCATCGATTAAAATTCGAAGAACTGTTTTATATACAGTTAAACCTCCTGAAATTTAAAACCAACCGGAACCTTAAGCTTAAAGGATTCATTTTTTCAAGTGTTGGAAACAATTTTAACAATTTCTATCATAAAAATTTACCATTTACTCTTACTGATGCTCAGAAAAGAGTAATGAAAGAAATCCGGAAAGACCTGGGTTCCGGAAAACAGATGAACCGTCTTCTTCAGGGTGATGTTGGAAGCGGTAAAACTCTTGTGGCATTGATGAGTATGCTAATTGCTCTTGACAATGGATTTCAGGCATGTATAATGGCCCCTACCGAGATTCTTGCCCACCAGCATTTTAATACTATAAGTAAATTACTTGAAGGATTAGATATAAAAGTACGTCTGCTAACCGGTTCCTCAAAAAAAGCATCTCGTAAATCAATAGCAGAATCACTTCTCGACAAGTCATTGAATATTTTGATAGGAACGCATGCTCTTCTTGAAGATAATGTCCAGTTCAGTAATCTCGGACTTGTTATAATAGACGAACAACACCGGTTTGGTGTGGCACAAAGGGCACGCCTTTGGCAAAAAAACACTAACCCTCCTCATATTCTTGTAATGACCGCCACTCCTATTCCCAGAACTCTTGCTATGACGCTCTATGGAGATCTGGATGTTTCGGTAATAGATGAACTACCACCCGGAAGAGTGCCGATCAAAACAATGCATTTTGTTGATTCTGAAAGAAATAAAGTATTTGGCTTCATAAGGAACCAGATTGCAGAACACAGGCAGATATATATTGTTTATCCGCTTATTAAGGAATCTGAAAAAATGGATTATAAAGATCTTGAAGATGGATGGGATACAGTTTCAAGGGTTTTTCCTGCTCCGAAATATTGCATAAGCGTAGTCCATGGTAAGATGACTCCATCAATCAAGGAACAATCGATGAAGTTGTTTAAGGATGGTTATGCCCATATCCTCATTGCAACTACAGTCATTGAGGTTGGTGTGGATATTCCTAACGCCACAGTAATGATAATTGAGAGCGCAGAAAGATTTGGTCTGTCTCAGCTGCACCAGTTAAGAGGCCGAGTGGGCCGGGGAGGCTCACAATCTTACTGCATCCTGATGAGTGCAGATAAGTTATCAAAAGAGGCTGCAAAACGAATTGAAGTGATGATCAGTACAAATGACGGTTTTGAAATAGCAGAAACCGATCTACAGCTCAGGGGGCCCGGTGACATTGAAGGAACACAACAGAGCGGAATTCCATTTGACCTGAAGATTGCAAATCTTGCCAGAGATGGACAACTAATTGAGTATGTCAGACATATAGCTGAAGATATTCTGGCAAAAGACCCGTTATTTCAGGATGTCCAAAACCAGATATTCATTCACGAACTTAAAAGGCTGTTCAGTCAGGTTCAGTCGTGGAGCAATATAAGCTGAAACACTGATTCATAAGTGAAATGAGAATAACTCATTACATATCCGCAAATAATTCGTTTATTGTATGAGATTTTCTTCTCCAGGCAAATATGACATTAACTGAATACTACGAAATTCTCGGTTTACCTGTCAACTCATCGGTTGAAGATATTAAAAAAGCATACCGAAGAAAAGCCCGTCTGTACCACCCCGATATCAATCCTTCTCCCGAAGCTAAAGATTTGTTCATTGGAGTAACTGAGGCATACGATTTCCTTATTACAAATCATGATACACTAAATACTGACGATCAGGCTTATAAACAAGCAATGGAGGATTGGCGGAAATACCGGCAGGACAGATCACACAAACGAGCAAAGGCTTATGCCCGGACATCATATTCTTCTTTCAAAAATACAAAGTTCTACAAAACCACCAGAATATTTGACGGAACAACACTCGTCATCTGTTTTATTACTTCTATTATGATAATTGTTTATACGATATCTGGTTATACTTACAGGCTCAAAAACCCTTATCCAGGTGATGATAAACCTTCAATTGTTGCTTTCCTTGGGCTTCTGTTAGTTGGTTTGATTTTCTTCGCAGTTACTTTTATCTTTTTCAGGGCTTACCTGGAGACGTCAAGGAAGAATAGAAAGAAATCAGAGACCCATAAGGATTAACTCTGCGTCACTCTGCAGGTAATCAGTTGAGTTTTATAAAATGGAAAGGAACATCCAGAACTGAAGCAAAGTACTCTCCTCGTTCATAAATATCCTCATCACCATCTTCATAATACCAGTTGATAATGAATTTCTTATGCTTCAATGAAACATAAGTAATTTTTTGTAACAGATGAATTAGCACTTTGGCGCTGGCACTGTTAAAATATTCAAGATTAAGATCCACGCAGGTAACTTCAGCCGGCACAAGAATATATCCGGATATCCAATCCTCAACAGGAGTAAAAAAATCAGTCACGTTCTCATGTATTGAACGTCCCCTGATTTTAACAATCCCATCAGGATTTAAAATAATTTCCGGCGATGTCTTTGTCGGTGCAATTCTCAGCTCCTTCATCTAAAATAATTTGTCCCGAATTTAATTAATTTATATCAGTGTAAACAATAATGTAAATATTTTTATTGTTTTTATTCATTTTTCGCTCATCACTACAACCTGGCCAAAGGAGTGACATCCTGACCTGAAAATTCTCCTCTGAGATACTTATAATAACCCGTGATACCTATCATGGCCGCGTTATCTGTAGTATATTTAAATTCAGGGATAAAAAGGTTCCAGTTTCTTTTCTCAGCTTCATCTTTCATTCCGTTCCTTAATCCTGAATTTGCTGAAACACCACCTGCAATTCCTATTTCAGAGATCCCGGTCTGCAATGAAGCTTTTGTAAGTTTTCCTATAAGGATACTTACAATCACATGCTGCAGAGAAGCACACAGATCGGCTTTATGTTTTTCAATGAAATCGGGATCTTCCTTAATTCTGTCCCTTAGAAAATAGAGAAAACTTGTTTTTAAGCCGCTAAAACTGAAATCAAGTCCTTTTACTGAAGGCCTGGCAAAAGTGTATGCATTTTTATTGCCCTCTTTCGCAAGTTTATCGATCAGCGGTCCGGCAGGATAAGGGAACCCCATCACTTTACCGCACTTATCAAAAGCTTCTCCAGCTGCATCATCAATTGTATTTCCGATAACTTCCATCTCAAGATGACTTTTCATAACAATGATCCTTGTATGCCCTCCGGAAACAAGCAGACATAAAAACGGAAATGAAGGAATTCTGTTTTCCTTATCCTTATCAAGAATGAAGTGAGCCATAACATGAGCCTGAAGATGATTTACTTCAATAAGAGGTATATCGAGAGCAAGAGCAAAACCTTTTGCAAAAGATGTCCCAACCAATAGCGATCCAAGAAGACCAGGACCTCGTGTAAATGCAACAGCATTGATCTCTTCAACTTTTATTCCGGCGTTTTTTATTGCCTGATGCGTTACAGGCACGATATTTGCCTGGTGTGCCCTTGAGGCGAGTTCAGGTACAACACCTCCATACGACATGTGAATATCCTGATTTGCGATAAGATTCGACAGAACATATCCGTCTCTTATTACTGCAACGGAAGTATCATCACACGACGATTCTATGGCTAAGATTGTAACTGACATCGATACTTTGTTTTTCGGTATATTTTAGGTTATTTTGATTCTTGATTTTTTAACCATTTTCAAAGCTCAAAAATATTAAAAAATCACTTAAGTATATTATTATATTTTTGGGAGTGGTAATAATGCTCCCAACTGTCTTTTATCTGGCCTTACAGATATCAGAAGTTCAGACTTTTGTCATAAGGAGGATCACAAATCAACTCTCACAAAACTTTAATTCAACTATATCTGTCGGGAAAATCAAGTATAAATTTTTCAACAATCTGATAATCAGCGATCTTTTAATCAAAGATCAAAATAATGACACACTGCTTTATTCTCCGGGAGTTACAACAGGTATTAAAAGACTCGATTTAAGAAATATGTCTTTCAGACTGGGAAGAGTAACTTTAATAAAGCCAGTTGTCAAGTTCATAACGGACTCCACAGGAATGATGAACCTGACCTGGTACCTGAATAAGTTAAAAAATCCTAATGATACAACAACCAAAGCCGGAAGTCAATTATCAATAGATCAGATTGATATAAGTGATGCGCGATTTTCGCTTATTGACCATAACGGCCCGGTAAGTAATAATAAACTTGATTTTAACAATATCAACCTTAGCGGGATAAGTGGTATTATAGAAGATTTTAAAATCTTGAATGATACAACATCGTTTAATGTCTACAACCTGGGATTAAAAGAAGCCTGTGGACTTTTAGTGAAAAGATTGAGCACTTCTGTAAGTTTATCTAAAGGAAGCATCCTTTTCAAGTCACTGTTTTTAACCTGTGACAGCAGTATATTAAATATTCCAAAACTTGGTATATATCCCGATTCAACAGGATCATATGATAAGTTTACAGAAAAGGTAAAACTCAATATCCAGCTTGATAAATCTCTGATTAATACATTAGATCTCAAGTACTTTGTTCCTGGAATTGACAGCCTGAATGAATCAGTTTTTTTGTCTGGCAGGATATACGGTACAATTTCGGAATTAAGAGGACGTAATATAGAATTTACTTACAGAGACTATACTTATTTAAAATGTGATTTTGATTTATCGGGTTTACCTGAAATAGAAAATACTTATTTATATATCGGAGTTAATAGCCTGAAAACAAACGCAAAGGATCTGGAGAAGATAGTTTTGCCGAAAACCGGATTAATCATTGTTCCCGATGTTCTTTACAAACTTGGAAATATATCCTTCGATGGCAGCTTCACGGGGTTTTTAACTGATTTTGTTACCTATGGTAAATTCAGAACCAGCCTGGGTAGTTTGAGTACTGACATCTCCCTAAGACCGGAACCATCAAAAAAATACAGAATAAAAGGACTTCTTACAGGAAATAATATTGATCTGGGAGTACTGTCTGACAATACAGCTCTTCTGGGGAAATTAAGTATGAAAACCAATATTGACGGTTACGCTTACTCATTTAAAAAATTTGAAGGGAATCTGACTGGTACTATTGACAGTATTGAGATAAATAAATACAACTACCGGAATGTATCTCTAAATGGATCTTTTACAGAAAAGACCTGGGATGGAAGTATAAATATACTAGACAAAAACATTAAACTGGATCTTCTGGGGTCACTGAACTTTAAAAATAAACTTCCGGAATTTGATTTCACTTTAAACATTTCTGATGCCAATCTCTATAAACTAAATTTTGACATGCTCGATACTACATCATCTCTGACGATACTTCTGACTTCAAATTTTAAGGGGAACAGTATCGATAACCTCGATGGTGAAATAAGACTTCTTAACTCCACTTTTACAAAGTATAATAAAAACCTCGATCTTTATGACTTTTCAATAAAGACCCATTCTGAAAACAACAAACCTGTTTTAAGTCTGCGCACAGATTTTATTGATGCAGATATAAAAGGTTACTATAATTTTGCAGCTTTAGGAGCTTTAATCAAATCGAGACTTTCAACTCTCATGCCTTCACAATTTAAGCCAAATAAGCAACGTGAGGAACTGAAAAAAAATAATTTCACTTTCAATATAAATTTTAAGAATACAGATAAAATAAATGAATTTTTCAGAACAGGATTATTACTGGCTGATAAAAGTAATATTAATGGTTCAGTTACCCCCGACAGTTCGATCAGGATAAACAGTTATTCAAAGTTGCTTACAATAAATAATTTAACTATAAAAGATTTCCGGTTTGACGCAAATATTACAGGGTCTGAACTATCAGCAGGAATTAATACTTCATCCCTTAGTATTCTAGGACAATCTGAACAAAAGGGTTTCTCAATCAGATTAAAAACAAAACCTGATAATTTCATTTTAACTGTAAATTGGGATAATAAAGAAAAAATTCTTAATCAGGGAAACATAATTGCCAGGGGGTCGATAACAGAAAACACCTCTGGAATTGGGAAAGGAAATGCAATTCTGAAAGTTGATATCGATTCTTCTGAACTATATTCAAGGAACACCCTATGGAAGATTAGTCACTCAACAATAGTTGCGGATTCAAACGCAATTAATGTAAGCAGACTATATATAAGCAGCAAAGACAGATTCTACCTGATTGATGGTTCTGTGTCGAACAATCCTTCTGATACCTTGCATCTGGAATTTAAGGGAATTGATATTGCACCATTGAATTACCTGGTCAATAATAATGACAGCACTGCAATTCAGCTAAATATCAAAGGCCGTCTGAATGGGAAAATATTGATAACAAATGTTTACAAAAATCCGTTACTGGAGAGTAATATTATTGTAAATAATTTTTCTATCCTGGGAACCGAGTTTGGTAATATTTCAATTAATTCAAATTGGGACATATCAAAGAAAGTAGCAAAACTCAATGCGACAAATAACCTGAATGGTGCGAAAATGCTTGACATAGATGGAATTTATGATCCTGCAACCTCAGAAATTGACCTCATTGCAAATACAACAAAATTGCCATTGCTTTTTTTAAACCCTTTGCTTAAAACATTTGCTTCCGATATTAGTGGAACTGCTTCAGGGAAGGTGAAGTTTCATGCCGGACCCGACAATATTGTACTCAATGGAGCAATTCTGACCGAAAATGCATCATTGAAGATTGATTATTTACAGACAAAATACAGACTGACTGACACCATCAGATTTGACAATAGCGGAATAAAATTCAATAATGTTAAACTTATTGATGAAAAAGGGAACAGTGCAATGCTTTCAGGTGCAGTTTATCATAAGAATTTTCTTGAATATGGTACTGATCTCACTATCAATATGAAATCAAAAGAATGCCTGGTACTCAATACCAAAGCCAAGGACAATCCATTATTTTACGGAACAGCTTACGCATCAGGAGTTACAACTATTAAAAGCGGACCAAATTCTCTTGCTTTCGATATATCAGCAAAAACAGGAAAAAACACAAAGTTTTTCATCCCTTTAAATAACGGCTTGTCAGTTTCAGAATCGTCTTTTATCACTTTTATTGACAGTAGTTCCAGAAAAAAATTACTACCGGGTATAGATGGGATAAGACCATCACCGGAACCTTCTTCACCCAATCAAACAGGAATGGATTTAAACTTCGATCTTGAAGTCACACCTGATGCGGAAGTACAGATTATTTTCGATTCAAAATTAGGTGATGTAATGAAAGGTCGTGGATATGGTCAGCTGAATATCAACCTTAATCAAAAAGGTGATTTTAAAATGTCGGGTGATTATATAATTGAGGATGGTGACTATCTATTTACTCTTGGTAATTTCCTTAATAAATCATTCCGCGTGGAAAACGGGGGGAAAATAATGTTTAATGGAGATCTTAATAATGCGGAGATTGATATCAAAGCCATATATAAATTGAAAGCCTCCCTTTTTGATATCCTTCAGGATCCGGATTATAAAGACAGGATTCCGGTTGAATGTCAGTTGAACCTTACCGGAAAGCTTTTTAACCCTATTGTTGAATTCAATATCTATCTTCCAACTGCCGACGAAAGGACGAGAACCCAACTTCGAAATGCAATATCGACTGAAGAAGAACTTAGCCGGCAATTTGCATATCTTCTTGTGGCGAATAGCTTTTATGCTGGTGCCTCTCATGGATCAACCGGCCCTTCAACTGCTACTGCTGCCGGAACATCAGCTATGGCAGTTACCACAACTGAAATGCTCTCCAATCAGCTAAGCAACTGGCTATCCCAGATCAGCAGAGATTTCGATATCGGATTTAATTACCGGCCAGGTTACAGTTCTATTGATCCGCAGGAAGTACAGGTTAATCTATCCACACAAATACTGGATGATAAGGTTTCAATTAATAGTAATCTGGATGTAAGAGGGACTGGGAACACAACCAGCAACACTCCAATAACCGGTGATTTTGATATTGAATATAAGATAACTGAGAAAATAAGATTTAAGGTCTTTAACAGGTACAACAATCCTTATACAGGAAGGACTGAACCATATACTCAGGGAATAGGAATATTCTTTAAACAGGATTTCATTAAGTTTTCTGATTTCTTCAGGAAAAAAGTCAAACCTGACATGAAAAAAGAAGAAGTACCGGTCGTAAAGAAAGAATAAGTTAATAAATCGTTTACCATTGTTACTAACCCGGTATAATAGAAACAGGTATAATTGCGTTTATTAATACCTTCGCACTTTAAATAAACTGATATCCAGATAATATTGCATTGTAAAACTAATTAACATTCAGGTAAAAACTGTACGGTAAGATGGCACTATCTCAAAGAAATAATATAAGTATCAATTTCAGTTCGGTTGTAATGACAGATGTTGTTTTCAATTCACTAATTTTCTTTATGTTAACATCAACATTGGTTCATCCCTCTGCAATTAAGCTCCTTCTTCCGAAAGGGAATTCTCAAACATCTGCAAAGCCGCAAACAACTGTTTCAATAAACAGCGATTTGAACTATTTTATTGAACAACAACCAGTTGCTTTCGAACAAATTGAATCTGTTTTGAAACAAAAACTCGGAGCCAAACCTGAAACTTATATAGCGCTTCATGCCGACAAAATTGTCCCATTTGAAAATGTCGTAAAAATTTCAGATATTGCTCAAAGAAATAATTATAAACTGATAATTGCAACCTCACCAAAATAACGATATCCGCAAATTTCCTTCCGAAAAAATTAAAGGAATAGCCGGAACTGCAGCAATACATTTGATATTGTTTGCTTTACTTGTTCTTGTTAGTTTCTCGGTAGAACAACCTAAATCAGAAGAAGGAATTTTGGTAAATTTCGGAACTGACGAAACCGGTTTTGGAATGATTGAACCATCTCCTCCCGCTGTTCAGGAAGCGAGCACTGCTCCTCCTCCATCCGCTGCAGCTGTAAAAGCAGCTGAAGACCCGCTACTTACTCAAAATACTGAAGAGGCTCCTGAGGTTAAAAAAGTTGATCCTGATGCTGAAAGAAAAAAACTCGAGAAAAAGGAAGCTGACCAAAAACTCAGAGATCAACGTGAAGCAGAAAGAATAGTTAAAGCACAGGCAGAGATAGAAAGGAAAAGAATTGCAGCAGAAGAGCAGCGTCAGTCAGATATTATTAACCGGACCAAAAATGCCCTTGCAAATTCAAAGAATGCAGGTACTAATTCAACTAGTGAAGGCATTGCCGGAGGCACAGGCAATCAGGGTGTTCCTAATGGTTCAATTAATTCGAAAAATTATGGACCAGGAGGAGGTACCGGTGATAAAGGGTATTCCTATTATCTTGAGGGACGTAAGGTCCAGTCAATTCCTCTTCCAAAGTACGAGCTCCAGCAAGATGGAATAGTAGTAGTAGAGGTAATTGTAGACAGATCAGGCAAAGTAATCAATGCTACTCCCGGTAAAAGTGGATCTACCACCCTGGACGAAAATTTGCTAAAAGTTGCTAAAGAAGCTGCTTTGAAAGCCACTTTCGAAGTAAAACAAGATGCCCCGGAAGTACAAAAAGGAACAATAACCTATAATTTTAAATTAAAATAAATTTTATTGGGTTAATGGGTTGAATATTGTTGGGAAAGGTTGAATTGTGAAGTGAACGGCCTCGACCATCCACTACACAAGGATTTAATTGCTTTTATCAAATAATTCCTTTATTGCAACATGCAGGTTATCAATCAGATTATTGTCTTTGATGATATAATCATCGATCCCTTTTCTGGCAAGTTCAAGAACTATTTCTCCCCTTTCCTGGCCTGAAAGCATAATAACTGGTACATCAGGCATTACTTCCTTTATCCTGTCAAAAACTTCCATTCCATTCATTACCTCTTTGCCTCCATTAACAAAGAAATAGTCGAGAATAATAAGATCTGGTGAGTGATCTAAAGCTTTTAAACAATCTTCTCCATAAGCAAATGCCTCTAGCCGGTAACCTTCAGATGTAAACCGTTTAACAACCAACATGTTGATAAAAGGATCGTCATCAACAATAAATATAAGTTTCTGGACACTCATCTATAGAATATTTTATTAAGCCTCTTACAAAGTTAGAATAAATATTCAATAATTCAGATAGGCAAATGTAAAAATGGAAAAGTTTGAAATTAAGACAAAAGACAAAAGTCGAAGCGAAGTGAAAGTGCTTGTCTTTTGTCTTACCTGATAATTACATTGAGAAGAGGGGAAAATTCTTCATCATTTGAACAACTTTCTCTCCTACTCTTGCGATAACAGCTTCATTTTCAATATTTGAAATTACTTCATCGATAAGATCAACAATCACTCCCATGTGTTCTTCGTTAAGTCCACGGGTTGTAACAGCCGGAGTGCCAACTCTTAACCCTGAGGTAAGAAATGGGGAGCGGCTGTCAAAAGGGACCATATTTTTGTTTACGGTAATATGTGAGCGAACAAGAGTATTTTCGACCTTCTTCCCGGAAATTTCAGGAAATTTAGTTCTGAGATCGATTAACATAAGGTGGTTATCGGTTCCATCAGAAATAACCTTGTAACCTTTATTCATAAAAGCTTTTGCCATTACTACTGCATTCTTTTTTACCCTCAGCTGATATTCTCCAAATGCCGGATCGAGAGCTTCACCGAAAGATACTGCTTTTGAGGCAATTACATGCTCCAATGGCCCACCCTGAATACCTGGAAAAACAGCAGAATTCAATAGAGATGACATCATTCTGACTTCCCCTTTTGATGTCTTAATACCCCATGGATTCACAAAATCCTTGCCCATAAGTATTATACCGCCTCTTGGGCCCCGAAGTGTTTTGTGTGTAGTTGAGGTTACAATATGAGCATATTTCAACGGGTTTTTCAAGAGTCCTGCAGCAATTAAACCAGCCGGATGTGCCATATCAACCATAAAAATTGCACCTATCATATCCGCGATCTTTCTCATCCTTTCATAATCCCATTCCCTTGAATATGCAGAAGCTCCTCCTATTATCATTTTTGGCTTTTCCTTCAGGGCAATATCTTCCATCATGTCATAATCAACAAGCCCTGTTTCCTCTTTTACACTATAGGCAACCGGCTTGTAAAACAAACCTGAAGAGTTAACTGGAGATCCATGTGACAGATGTCCTCCGTGAGCCAGATTTAATCCCATGAAAGTATCACCTGCCTTAAGCACAGTCATGAAAACCGACATATTCGCCTGGGCGCCAGAATGGGGTTGAACGTTTGCATATTCGGCGTTAAATAACTGCTTCAGCCTGTCAATAGCGATCTGTTCAGACTGGTCAACTATTTCACATCCACCATAGTATCGGTTACCGGGATAACCTTCAGCATATTTATTTGTCATAACCGAACCCATTGCTTCAAGGACCTGAGGGCTTACAAAATTTTCTGAAGCTATTAACTCAATGCCATTTATCTGACGCTGACGTTCCTTTTCAATAAGGTCAAAAATTACAATATCTCTTTTCATTTTATATAATTTAAAAGATTTCTATTCATCTGAAAACTCGATAAGTAGTTCACGGTAAGTTGAAAATATCCTGGATTTGGAAATGAAACCTACGTAATAGCCATTATTAAGTACGGGCAGATTCCATGCACCAGTTTTTCTAAACGTTTCCATCACTGTTTCAATACTTTCCTTCATATCAATGTATGATGGAGGAATTGTCATAACATCTCTCATGATGGTTGTTTCATATAATTCCTGCTGAAACATTATTTCCCTAACATCATCAAGAGATACAACCCCTTCCAGAATATTATATTCATCAACAACAGGGAACAGATTTCTTTTCGATTTTGCTATAATACTAACCAGGTCACCAAGAGTAGACGTTGGTTTTACTTTATTCAAATCAGTTTCTATCTCCTTCTTCCAGTTCATCCTGGTCATTACTGCTTTATCCTTATCATGTGTAATCAGCTCCCCACGTTCAGCAAGCTGAACATGATATATTGAATGTTTTTCAAAACTTCTGGTTGTAATATACGCAACTGTTGAGGTAATGATTAGTGGGATAAGTAAATTATAACCACCCGTAATTTCTGCAATCAGGAAGATAGCTGTCAGTGGAGCGTGCATAACACCTGCCATCATGCCTGCCATTCCAACCAGTACAAACCTGTTATCAGGAAGATCGACACTCACAAACCTTTTTAAAAGACTGGCAACAAAAAATCCATTTATACCACCCAGGAATAATGTAGGAGCGAATATCCCTCCTACGCCTCCTGCTCCGTTTGTGGAACTGCTTGCTACAACTTTCAGCAAAACCAGACCCAGCATGAACAGGATCATAACCATATAATTGTCAGAAAAACTCGGGAATACAGAATTATTTAAAACCATATCTGAATTTCCCAGTAGCAGTGACATTATAGTATCATATCCTTCCCCAAAAAAAGGAGGAAACAAATAGATAAGTCCGCCAAGTACTATCCCTCCAAGAATAAGCCGCAAGTAAATATTTTTGATTTTTTCATAACTTCCCTCAAGAAAAAGTGTCATTTTGGAAAAGTAAAGGGAGATCATTCCTGAAACAATACCAAGCAGTATATACCAGGGTATATTTGATATATTAAAAGCTTCAACGACATTAAATGTAAATAAGACTGTATCTCCCATCAAAAAATAAGCAACCGTTGCGGCAGTTACGGAAGAGATTAAAAGCGGTACGATAGATGATATGGTAAGATCGAGCATAAGAATCTCAAGAGTGAAGACTATACCTGCAATTGGTGCTTTAAAAATTCCGGAAACAGCTCCGGCTGCCCCGCAACCGATAAGCAGTGTTATATTTTTATAATTAAGTTTAAAAAGTCTTCCCAGAGTGGAACCAATAGACGATCCAGTAAGTACAATCGGGGCTTCAGCACCAACAGATCCTCCAAAACCAATAGTAAGTGTGCTTGCAACAATTGACGTCCAGGTGTTATGTGCTTTTAAAAAACTTTTCCTTTTAGAGATTGCAAAAAGAATTCTGCTTATGCCATGCCCTATTTTATCTTTTACAATATATTTTACGAACAATAATGTCAGGAACATCCCTATTAATGGATATAGCAAATAGAGATAATTACCCGCGGAACCATTTATCCCCTGAGTAAGTATCTTATGGGTAAGATGAATCGCATTTTTAAGTAATGCGGCAGCAAGGGCGCTAAGCAATCCTACTACCAGACTTAGAAAATACACTAACTTAACCTGATCAACCTCGACTAAACTGGAATGAAAAAATTTTCTGAAAGAGTGATTTCTGAACATAATTATGCAAATATAAAAACAATACTAATCCTTCATTGTTTTTTAATTAAGTTTGTCAACAGAAAAGATTAACAATTGGTAGATAATATATTAAATGATAGATTATAAAAAATTCTCTCTTGACAACGGGCTAAGGGTTCTGGTGCATGAGGATACATCTACTCCTCTTGTAGCTATGAATGTCTTGTACGATGTTGGATCAAGAGACGAGGATCCGGACATGACAGGTCTTGCTCACCTATTTGAACATTTGATGTTTGGAGGTTCAAAGAACATACCGGATTATGATACACCACTGCAACTTGTTGGAGGAGAGAATAATGCATTTACAAATAATGATATTACCAATTACTATCTTACTATCCCGTCACAAAATATTGAAACCGGTTTCTGGCTCGAATCAGACAGGATGCTGGAACTTGATTTTTCTCAAAAGAATCTCGATACACAAAAAAATGTAGTAATAGAAGAATTCAACCAACGTTATTTGAATCAGCCTTATGGTGATGCGATGCTAAAACTCCGGCCACTTGCTTATAAGGTACATCCATACCGCTGGCCTACAATTGGAATGGATATGTCGCACATTAAGAATACTGAACTTGAACAGATTAAAAAGTTCTTCTTCGCACATTATGCACCAAATAATGCAATTATCACACTTGCGGGAAATATAACTTATGATCTTGCTTTCAACTTAACACAAAAATGGTTCGGTCCAATAGAAATGAGAAATGTTAAGTTGAGAAACTTGCCGGTCGAGCCGTTACAGACTGAAGAAAGAATTCTGATTATTGAAAAGGATGTACCCTCAAATGCACTTTTTAAGGTTTGGCACGTTGGTACAAGAAACGATACAGATTTTTTTACTCTTGATCTGATAACAGACCTTTTGGCCGGAGGGGAATCCGGTAGATTGCATACAAAACTGGTAAGGGAGAAGAAGTTATTCAGCGAAATTAACGCATATATTAGTTCAGATATTGATCCAGGACTTATAACCATTCATGGTAAGTTAATGAAAGGCGTTGATATGCAACATGCTGAAGAGGCTGTTAATGATGTAATTGCAAGCCTGTTAAACGGAGACAGGATAAGTGATGAAATGGAAAAAGTTAAAAATAAATTTGAATCTTCATCTGTCTTTTCTAACACAAGTATATTAAACAAAGCTATGAATCTATCCTTCTGCGAACTTCTTGGAAATGCGGGATTAATTAACCAGGAGGTTGATTCATACAGAAAGGTAACACCTGAGATGATGCTTGAAGCAACGAGGAGGTATTTTGTCCCTTCAAACTGTAGCACAATTTATTACAAATCAACCAGAAAAGAGAAATAATGAATAGTCTGCAAAGAATACAGCCTCCGGTTTTCCCAGCTGATAAGATAGTCATTCCTGAAGCAAAATCATTTATGTTGAGTAATGGTGTTCCGGTATATCTGATTGAAGCAGGAACAGAAGATATAATGCGGCTTGAGTTCTCTTTCAAGGCAGGACAGGTAAATGAAGATCTTCCTCTACTGGCATCCACAACAAACAGAATGCTTTCAGAAGGTTCACAGAATTACAGTTCTGAAGAGCTAAACAGAGTACTCGATTATCACGGGGCATTTCTAAATATGTCTGCTGAAAAGGACCGGGCAGGAATTGTCCTGTTTTTCCTGAATAAACACATTGAAAAAGTTCTGGAACTAAGCCGTGAAATATTGTTCCGCCCGACATTTCCTGAAACAGAACTTAACTCACTTATGAAAAAAAGGCTAAGATGGTTTCATGTGAACAGAGAAAAAGTTCAGAATATTGCAATCGATCAGTTTTTTGAATCTGTTTTCGGAAAAAACCATCCATATGGGCATCAGGTGACTGAACACGATTTTACCGGGATGAGTCAGGTACTACTTGAAGATTTTCACGGCAAGTATTATACTCCTGATAAAATGGCAATTATTGTGACAGGAAAAATTCATGAAAGGACAACAAGCCTGCTTAATGAATATTTTGGTGATCTTTCTTCAAAGAATATTTATATTGAAGATTCGGAGAATGTTATTAAAGGTGAAAGAAAGAAAAAAATACATATTAATAAAGCGGGTACTGTTCAGTCAGCTATACGTATAGGTTCCTCTACTATTAACAAACGTCACCCTGACTACCCTGGTCTAAAGATCCTCGATTCAGTTCTGGGAGGATATTTCGGTTCAAGGCTCATGAAAAATATACGTGAAGAAAAAGGCTATACCTATGGAATTGGCTCTTCAGTATCTTCCCTTGATCTTAGCGGATATAAAACTATTTCAACAGAAGTAGGTAAGAAAAACCTTTATTCAGCTATCGATGAAATTCATAAGGAGATCCGTCTTCTTCAGAGTGTTCCGCTGGAGAAAGAAGAGTTAGCTGTTGTGCGAAATTTTATGTCTGGTGAAATGTTAAGAATGTTCGATGGGCCATTTGCACTTGCTGAAAGTTTTAAATCAGCATGGGAATTTGGACTTGATAATAGTTATTAC
Organism: Bacteroidota bacterium; assembly: GCA_025350595.1. GTDB lineage: Bacteria > Bacteroidota > Bacteroidia > Bacteroidales > VadinHA17 > LD21. Next base: position 63,266 of record JANXXP010000202.1, on the reverse strand, counting down.
TACAATCTTGTTGAGAAAATTAGAACTATAGAACCAGACGAAATAATTGAACTTGCAAAAACATATTACAATATTGACGAACTTTATCAGGTCACAGTAGGTGCAAAATGAAAAAATGGTTTGTTATTTCTGTTTTATCTTGTTTTTGGTATAACAGCGTGTATTCTCAGAATTGCCCTCATCCTATTCCACCTGTTCTGAAAAACGTTTCAGTACAACCAGAAACAGGTAAGACAGATTTAAACTGGACTTCAAGTCCCTCAGTAGATATTGCAGCCTATATTGTCTATTCATACACAAATGGCGATGGTATCCCCATTGACACTTTGTGGAATCCTGCAGCAATCAGATATACAATTTCAAACACAGCTTCCCGGTATTCAAGTGTTTCGTACGTTGTCACAGCTATGCGAATACCTCCTTGTATCAGTACCTTTTCAAATGTCATCAATACTATATTTGCAAAGGCAGTTATTGACACCTGTGAAAATAAGATTACTGTATCATGGAATAGCTATACTTCTGTTCCATCAGCAGTTCTAAACTATTCTGTATTGGTATCCTTAAATGGAGGCACCTATACTGAATCAACTATCCTAAGTAAGGATGTGACAGCTTATACATTTAATGACTTTACAACAAATGCAAATATTTGCTACGTTGTAAGGGCGAACCTTGAAGATGGTACCTATTCCACCTCAAATAAAGCTTGTCTCTCAACAAAAATGCAGCGACCACCTGTCTGGATCAATGCTGACTTTGCAACAATTACTTCAGACAAGAATATTTCGCTCTCCTTTACTGTTGATCCGTTTTCGGAAATTACTCATTTTAAGCTTGAAAGAAAAAATGGTTTACCGGATACATTCAGGCAAATTGCACAAATAATATCTGTCAATGGTTCAATTGTATTTACCGATAATAAGGCAAAAGTCGACTCTGTATACCTGTACCGGCTTTCAGCAATAAATAACTGCAATAAGCCTGTTACATTTTCAAATTCCGCTTCAAACATCGTTTTATCATTAGAAAGGAAGGATAACGATTTAAACCTTTCCTGGAATGGATATAAAGATTGGAATGGTATTATTTCAGCTTATCATTTATGGATTAATACAGGAAAAGGATTTGAAGAAAAGATGACACTTCTGCCTTCAGATACAACTCTGAGATTAGGGTACAAAGATCTTATGTATGAAGTAAGCGGAAGTGATGTTTGTTTCTATATAAATGCAATAGAAGCATCTAACCCTCATGGCATTACAGGACAAAGCCGTTCCTCCACAGTTTGTACAGTTCCTACTGAGATCATTACCGTTCCCAATACTTTCACTCCCAATAATGACCTCATAAATGATTATTTCCGTCCGGTACTCTCCTTTACCCCAGTTAATTATCACCTGATTATCAGCGACTTAAAGGGAAGTATTCTGTTTGAGACTTCTGATTACCAGGCAAGATGGGACGGTTCTCAAAAAGGTACCCCTCAGCCACAGGGTGTTTGTTTATGGTTTCTGAAAGTTACTACCCCCTCAGGAAAGACTTTAACAAAAACCGGAACAGTTACACTTATTAAAAACTAATTGTATGTTCCTTAATTACAAATAAATAGAATTCATCTTTTACTTTTTTTTTACCCCCTGCCACCTAAAGGGGATTATAATTCTTTCACCGCAACGGAGCATTGCACCGTTATCCTCTGAGGAAGTAAATATCATATATATAGAGTATTAGCCCCCCTTTAGGGGGGTTGGGGACAAATTACAAGTAAATATAAATTTACAGCTGTTCCTTCCCATTTTCTACACCAACTTTACTGTGGAAAGGTTATCTTTGTATCTTGCACAAAAATGAGTTGCTGAGAAAATTTATGGGGAACAAGGATATTTTTGATGAAGAAGACAAAAACCGTATTCAATCTGAATATGATACTCTTGTAAATAACCTACTGAGGTGTAATAAACCAGGAGACAGGGAGATAATTGACAAGGCATTTAAAATTGCCAATGAAGCTCACTGGAACATGAGGAGGAAATCAGGCGAACCATATATTATTCATCCAATTTCTGTTGCTAAAATAGTAAATCAGGAGATTGGTCTTGGTGCAAAGTCTATCGCAGTTGCCCTTTTACATGATGTTGTAGAGGACACTGATTATACACTTGAAGATGTTGAGAGGGATTTTGATCCAAAGATAGCTTCACTGATTGACGGACTTACAAAAATATCAGGTACCTACAATAAAGAAAATTCATCTTCACTTCAGGCAGAAAACTTCAGAAAGATGTTGCTCACCCTTTCTGATGATCTGAGAGTAATTCTCATCAAAATTGCAGACCGTCTGCATAACATGAGAACTCTCGATTCGATGCCCGAGCATAAAAAGATGAAAGTTGCCGGTGAAACAATTTTCCTTTATGCTCCTCTTGCTCACAGGCTTGGATTATATGCAATTAAGAGCGAATTAGAAGATCTTAGTTTTAAATTCCGGCAACCTCAAATCTATGAGGAAATAGCAGCCAAGTTAAAACACAGTGAGAAAAAGTATATCTCTCTGATAAATAAATTCTCTCTCCCTATAATTGAAAAACTTACTCTGGCAGGGTTAAAATTCGACATCAGCGGAAGACCTAAATCTATATTTTCTATCTGGAAAAAGATGCAGGCAAAAAATGTTCCTTTTGAAGAAGTTTATGATGTTCTGGCTGTAAGGATAGTATTTGAACCTGTACCCGGTATTCCTGAAAAAACACAATGCTGGAATATTTACTCAATTATAACTGATTCATATTTACCAAAGCCTGACAGGCTTAGAGACTGGGTAAGTCGTCCTAAACCAAATGGTTACGAGGCATTGCATCTTACTGTTATGGGGCCCGAAGGTAAGTGGGTTGAGATTCAGATCAGAAGTAAACGCATGGATGAAATAGCAGAAAAGGGTTATGCTGCTCACTGGAAATATAAAGGAGATGAAGCGCCTGAAAGTGAACTCGACAAATGGATTAAAAAAATCCGACTGATGCTTGAGAATCCTCATGAAGATCCTATAGAGTTTCTGGATGAGTTCAAAATGAACCTTTTCTCTTCTGAGATAATGGTTTTTACACCTAAAGGAACTCTGGTCAGCCTGCCAAAAGGGGCATCTGCTCTTGATTTTGCATATGAAATACATACTGAGGTTGGAAATATTGCCATTGGTGCAAAAATAAATTATAAGCTAAATCCCATTAACTCAATCCTAATGAGTGGCGACCAGGTGGAAATAATAACTTCCAAAATAGCGAAACCTGAAAAAGAATGGCTGTCGTTTGTCAGGACCTCAAAAGCCAAGGAAGCGATTAAAAATGCACTAAAAAATGAATCGAAAGACAGCATTCAGAAAGGGATGGAAATTCTTGATTTTAAATTAAAAGAACTTGGTCTTACTTCAAATGCAGAAATTCTTAAGAATCTTCTTTCTTCATTTGAAGTATTAAATAAAGATGAACTTTATTCCGGTATCGGACTTGGCACGATAAACCTCAATAATCTGAAAAAAATAGTAAATAAAACACCGCCAAAAAATGTCATTAAATACTGGGAGCTAAAACTGATTGGGTCAAAAAAAGAAAAAAAAGATACTGAACTAAATAAGGATAAGATTGATAACAGTGTTCCATTTCTACTTAGAGAAAATGTTGATAATGCAGAACAGTCTTACGAAATCGCAAAATGCTGTAACCCTATTCCCGGTGATGAGGTCACGGGATACCATTCACCGGAAGGTGCTATTATAATACATAAACCTAAATGTCCTGTTGCAATCAGAATAATGTCAAATGAAGGGAACCGGATCATTGCAGTTAAATGGGCAATCCATAAACTTGTTTCCTTCCTTGCAAGGATAAGCATGACAGGGATCGACAGGATCGGACTCGTAAACGATATAACGAATATTATCTCTTCAGAACTTAAAGTAAATATGACCCACATTAATATATCTGTTCAGAATGGAATATTTGAAGGGGAAATAGATTTATATGTTCATCATACAAAGGACCTTAACAATCTTATTCTGAAAATTTCAAATATCAATGGTATTGAAAATGTTAGAAGGGTCGAAGATTTTCGTTAGAAATTTAATATTACTGCATCCCTTCTAAATCCGTCAAAAATGCTACTTTTGTTATTATATTAAATTAGACCAAATATGATTAGTGACGATACCAAACTAACAGTTAAGAAGATCTTCACTGAATTTCTTGAGAAGAAAGGTCACAGAAAGACGCCTGAAAGATTTGCAATACTCGACGAGATATATTCCCGTACAGGTCATTTTGATATTGAGTCGCTGTATATATTCATGAAGAATAAAAACTACCGTGTAAGCAGAGCTACTTTATATAACACAATAGAGTTATTGCTCAGCTGTAATCTGGTAATTAAGCATCAGTTCGGAAAAAATATTGCTCAGTTTGAAAGAGCATACCAGTGCGGACAACACGATCATCTAATTGATATTGAAACAGGCAAAGTAATTGAGTTCTGCGACCCCAGGATTCATGAAATAATAAATACTGCAGGCGAGTTGCACAATTTCACTCCTATCTATCATTCGCTTTACATCTACGGAAATTTAAAAGACTCAGAAAAATAATTTTCAGGTTCACTGTTGCTGATAAGTTCATTTATTCATTTTTAAAACCTATAAAATGAAATATCCCGGGAAATTAAAATCGACCATTCTTATACTTTTCATGGTAAGCTACTGTCTGATTATAAATGCTCAGGATACTTTAAAAGTAAACCCTCAGACTGTAAAGACATACGTAATTACTAAAAACGATGGCACTGAATATTATGGTCTGATTATTAGTCAGGACGAAAGAGAAGTTTTACTGGAAACAAAAGAAATAGGCAGGCTATATATTCCAAAACACGAGATAAAATCTATCCGCGAACTTACAGCAAGTGATTTAAAGTCGGGAACTGTAATTGGACATAATATGTTCGCTACAAGATATTTCCTGACAACAAACGGATTAAGAATGAAGAAAGGTGATTCTTATGCCCTCTTTACATGGTGGGGACCGGAAATTCAATATGGTGTTTCAGATGGTTTAACTTTGGGCGCCATGTCAACATGGTTAGCAGTACCAATAGTTATCACAGCTAAAACAACTTTCAGTGCAAATGAAAATCTGCACTTCGGTCTTGGCCTCCTGGCAGGCACTTTAAGCTGGGCGGACTGGGGTTCATATGGAGCACTGCCGTATGGGGTTGTCACTTTTGGTAATTCCAGGAACAATTTTAATATCACAGCCGGCTATGCAATGATATCAGGCAGTGGAAACAAGGATATGTATGGGAATTCAACTGGCCGACAATCCTCAAGCGCTCCATTATTTTCTGTTGGATGTCTTTTCAGAATTACCAATAAAGTTTCCTTTGTCGGGGATTCTTTTATCTACACCAAGAGCGGAAGTTTTGCTATAATTGTTCCGGGTATCAGGGTATCAAACAGACCAAACAGAGCCTTTCAGTTCGGCTTTGCAGGCATTTCAATTGATGGTAAATTGACTCCTGTTCCAATGCCAATGCTCAGCTGGTTTATAAAAATTTAAAGTCGACATTCTGCAGTATAATCCTGCCATTTTCAGAGTTATTTTTTTGGTGGAAATTCAAAATATTTCTTACCTTACTGCGTAAATTTTTTATAGCTGATAATTATCTAATATGAACATTGACATACTGTTAGGTCTGCAGTGGGGAGACGAAGGAAAGGGAAAAATTGTTGATGCACTAAGTCCTGTTTATGATGTTATTGCACGATTTCAGGGCGGACCAAATGCAGGTCACTCTCTTGAGTTTAATAATGTTAAACATGTACTTCATCTTATTCCTTCCGGAATTTTCCACCCTGATAAATTAAATCTCATTGGAAATGGAGTTGTTATTGATCCCGCTGTTTTTAAAAAAGAGATCGAAGAGCTGGGTCCTCCGGTAAGTGAACTCACAAAACGACTGATTATATCAACAAAGGCAAACCTTATCCTGCCAAGCCACAGGATTCTTGATGCTGCCTATGAAGCTTCAAAGGGCAAGTCAAAAATAGGCTCAACTCTTAAAGGTATAGGTCCGGCTTACACCGACAAAACAAGTCGTAACGGCTTGAGAGTAGGCGATATATCCCGGGATGATTTCATGGATTTATATAAAGAGCATCTTAACAGACATCTGACAATTCTGAAATGTTATGATTTCAAATTCGATCTGAAAGAATATGAAAAGGAATGGTTCGAAGGGGTTGAAATGTTGAAAAACTTCCGGATAATCAATACAGAATATCTCGTAAATGAACTAGCCGGAAAAGATAAGAAAATCCTTGCAGAAGGTGCACAGGGTACAATGCTTGATGTTGATTTCGGTTCATATCCTTTTGTTACATCCTCAAATACCATCAGCGCAGGAGCATGTACCGGACTGGGTATCTCACCAAAAATGATCGGTGAAATATTTGGAATTTTCAAAGCTTACTGCACAAGGGTAGGTAGCGGACCTTTTCCGACAGAATTGAATGATGAAACGGGTAACGATTTACGTAATATCGGACATGAGTTCGGATCTACAACCGGGAGGCCCAGGCGCTGCGGCTGGCTCGATCTGCCGGCATTGAAATATTCTATTATGATAAATGGTATTACACAGTTATTTATGACGAAAGCTGACGTAATGTCGGGATTCAAAATTATAAAAATATGCACTTCCTATAAAGTAGATGGGAAAGAGTGCCTTGAGATACCATTCAATAATGACTCTGCAATAGAACCTGTTTATACAGATTTGCCGGGATGGGAGGAAAATATTTCAGCATTAAAAGACTATAATGATTTACCTGAAGCTCTGAAAAAATACATAAAATTTATTGAAACCGAGACTGGCGTACCGATCACAATGGTCTCTGTTGGTCCGGATAGAAAAGAAACAATATTCAGGAAATAAAAAACAGTACCTGGATAAATATTTACCTTAAGCAAAGATTATTTATTCGCTTTAATAAATCACTTAACAATATAAATCCAGGTATCTTTTTCAAAGGTATTCTGAAATTCCCTCATGCGGGCAAAAGCTTCCTTTAAGGAGGGATGTGCTTCAGCCGAAACAAGTTGAAACTTGCTTCCTTCCATGTTTATTATCGATGGATTATAACCTTTTTTCTGATATTCCCCGGCAAGTGCCTTCGCATATTCAGGTGTTAAGAAGCTGCCGACAATTAAATTATATTTGTTTTTCAGTTTCTCCTCAGCAGCTTTCCTGGCATCTTCGATTTTTGCATTCTCAAGCGCTAAAAGTTGTGCCTGAACAGTTTTGATCGAATCGACAACCCTTAAGCTGTCTTGTCTGGCGTGCAATTCTTTCAAAGCCTTAGCAGCTTTTTCTTTGCTATTGAAGAATTTACAAGATGGGAGAAGAAGAATCACTATTAACCCGATTGCAGATAAATGTCTCATAATAAAATATTTAAAATTATTTAAGAATCATTTGGCATTTACTTTTCAATGATAATGATCAAAGATACAAAATATTGAAAATCAAACCAAATGATATTAATATATATGAGGAATGGCTATATACTACGGATTTCGTATATTCGACAGGTCAAAATAATTGAAAATATTAAAACCTTGCCAGATGAAATCCTTAATACAATTCTTCGAAGAAAGTGTTGAAAAGTACAGCAGTAATGTTTACCTATGGGAGAAACCAAACGATAAGTATGAAGGTACTACCTATGGTGAAACACGTAAGCAGGTTTATGAATTTGCAGCAGGTCTTATTAAGCTTGGGATAAAAAAAGGAGACAGGTTAAGTCTGATATCTGAAGGAAGGAATAGCTGGGTGATAGGTGAATTGGGAATATTGTATTCAGGCGCAATGAATGTTCCATTATCGGTAAAACTCAATCCCGAAGAAATAAAATTCAGAATTAATCATTCAGGGGCAAGAATGATCCTGGTATCTTCAATTCAGGCTCAAAAATTAAAGGAAATTATAGGAGAGTGTACTTCAATAGAGAAAATAATCCATTTCGACACACAGGAGGAATATGCAGCCAACGAGATTCATTTTAATGAGGTGAGAAAGATTGGAAGAGAATGGCTCGACGTCGCAGAAAATATGGCGGCTTTTGAAGAATTATACAAGAGCATCACTCCTGACGATTTTGCGAATATCTGCTATACATCAGGAACAACAGCTGATCCAAAAGGAATAATACTTACTCATGGGAACTATGTCACCAATGCTTATCAGTCATATAGCCTCATGGACATCCCTTCTTTTTACAAAACTCTTATAATTCTTCCCTGGGATCACTCTTTCGGACATACTTGCGGAATTTTTGCTTTCATGGGAAAAGGAGCAAGTATTGCTTCAGTGAAAACAGGAAAAACACCTATGGAAACCCTAAGAAACCTTCCATCGTGTCTTAAAGAGATAAAACCCAATCTCCTGATGAGTGTACCGGCAATAGCTAAAAATTTCAGAAAAAATATTGAAAAAGGTATAAAAGAGAAAGGGAGTTTCACTGAAATGCTTTTTAATCATGCACTTAAAATCTCCTACTCCTATAATAAAGAAGGCTGGAATAAGGGAAGAGGATTACAAAAACTTAAAAAACCGCTTCTTGACCTGTATGATAAAATACTCTTCAGCAAAATACGCGAAGCTTACGGAGGAGAACTGGATATGTTCATCGGCGGAGGTGCATTGCTTGATATTGAATTACAAAGATTTTTTTACGCTATGGGAATTCCAATGTATCAGGGCTATGGTTTGAGCGAAGCATCACCGGTTATCTCATCTAATAATGCAAGCAGACACAAACTGGGATCTTCCGGAGTGCTTGTAAATAATATGGATCTTAAAATCTGTGATGACGATGGAAATGTATTGCCCCAGGGACAGAAAGGTGAAATAGTTATCCGGGGTGGAAATGTGATGCATGGATACTGGAAAAATGAAACTGCTACCAAAGAGGCAATAAAAGACGGATGGTTATATACGGGCGATATGGGCTATATGTCAGAAGATGGTTATCTCTATGTGCTTGGTCGTTTTAAAAGCCTTCTTATTGCTGATGATGGTGAAAAATTTAGTCCTGAAGGCATTGAAGAAGCCATATCAGAACAATCGAAATATATTGATCAGTGCATGCTCTACAATAATCAGAAACCCTATACAGTTGTACTTATTGTGCCGAATCAGCATACTCTAAAACTCTATCTTGAAGAAAAGAATCTCACAGCTGATTCTGATGAAGGGAAAAGATCAGTTATCAACCTTATTGAGAGTGAAGTAAATGAATATCGGACCAATGGTAAGTTTGGAAATATGTTTCCGCAAAGATGGCTTCCTGTAGCTATTGGAATACTCGAGGAAAGTTTCACTGAAGATAATGGCCTGATGAACTCAACAATGAAAATTGTAAGGGGGAAAATAATGGACAAGTACCAGTATCTTATAGATTACCTGTATACCATTGATGCGAAAGCAGTTACTAACGAAAGGAATATCGAAGAAGTAGAAAAGATGAAACTGGGCTAAACAATCAATCTGCTTTTAAAAGGGAGAAAGGTCATAAAGTCGGCATGATGAACAATATAAGCCTCAGTTGTTCTTTTTACCAGGTCACCTTCATGTGCATGTGCCGCAATTATATGACAAACTTCCGGAGGAACACCGCACTCTTCGGCCAGCGACACTCCTGAAAAAGGATGTCTGAGATATTGGCCATATTTTCCCTGAAGGGCTTTACCATCTTTATCAAGCTCATATTCAAGTAACTTACCAACATCTGCAAGTATCGCTCCGGATATAAGTACGTCCATATTAACCGGAAGATCGATACTAAAAAACTCATTCATTTTTTCACCACTAGCCTTAGCAATATGAACAACACATCTTTTATGAGCCATGAAACTCACCTTAAGATCGGGTCCGCAAAGGAGGGTAAATGGAATAATTTCAAGATCGGCAGCAGTCAATACTGACCTTTCAAGCGCCAATTCCCAGGTTTTCGCTGTTTTATCCCTGAGTGCTTTATCCTTTATCCACTCAAGTTCCGGCCATAATTTCTTAACCTGTTCTGTCATTTTCAAGAATTATATTACTTCAATTTAGCAATTATTGCATCAGTCATCTGAGACGTTGAAGCTGCTCCATTCTTAAGAACCTCAGGTCTGCCTGCCATCTTCATCATATCATAAGTCCGAACTTTACCTTCTTCTATCACATCGGCTATAGCCTTTCGGATTTTAGATGATATTAACTTCTCTCCAATATAATCTAGCATCATGCAAGCTGACTCTATCATTGCTATTGGATTTACAATTGAAACTTCGTAACCGGCATATTTTGGAGCAGATCCATGAGTTGGTTCAAAGACGGCAATATTATCGGATGAGAATTGAGCACTACAGGCAAATCCCAATCCTCCTATAAGACCTGCAAAAGCGTCAGATGCTATGTCTCCGAACATGTTCCCGGCTACAATTACACCATACTCTTCCGGGTTTTTCGTTAGCCACATCATCTGTGCGTCGATATTTGTATTAAGAAGTTTAATCTCCGGAAATGAGTTCTGCTGAATCGCCCTGGCAAGTTTCCACATTAATCCCGAGGTTTCCCTTATGACATTTGGCTTTTCACAGACAGTAACCGACTTATACTTATATTTTCTTGCATGCTCAAATGCCGCAAGTAATATCCTTGTGGTCGCTTTTTTTGTAAATATTCTTGTTGAGATAGAAAGTTCTTCAACTGGCACCTTTCCGAAGTTTTCGGCGAATTTCGGATGTGTCATAAATGCCTGGTACACCTGTGCCGGAGGATTAGTCCATTCTACTCCTGAATATAAACATTCTGTATTCTGACGAAATATAACCACATCAACAAGCGGTTCATCGATTGTATTTCCTTTTCCTCTTCTTACAAAGTTAAGCGGATTACCCTTATAAGATTTACAGGGACGAACGCAGATGTCTAGATTAAAATGCTGCCTTAACCCGACAATAGGACTTGAATAAATAAATCCCTTCCCTCTCAATTCTGAGCTAAGTTCCGCTTTTGCCTCATCATTGGGTTTTGAAGTTATTGCTCCAAAAAGAGCTATTTTATGTTTATCAATCAGATCAATAGTTCTTTGAGGCAATGGATTACCTTCTTTACACCAGTATTCCCAACCTATATCCCCATGTACATAGCTGGCTTCAAATCCAGCTGAATCCAGAACCCGGATAGCTTCCTGTAAAACTACGTCTCCAATGCCATCCCCAGGTAATGTAACAATTGTACGTTTCGTCATGTTAAAAAAGCTTAAATTTCAGATAAACCTATCCTCAAAGATGAAAATAAAAGATTAAATTTGCGCACTGTTTTGATAATATTTTACTACTCATGAGTGATTTTAGAAAGTTAACTCCGGAACCCATCTGGAAGTATTTTGAAGAAATATGCAATATACCCCGTCTGTCGAAGAATGAGGATAAGATACGACAATACCTGGTTGAATTCGCAAAGAAAAATAATCTGGAATATAAACAAGACGAAGCAGGCAATATTCTGATTTTAAAACCTGCTTTTCCAGGAATGGAAAACAGAAAAACAGTTGTTCTTCAGAGTCACATGGATATGGTTGGCGAGAAAAATGCAGATTATCCTCATAACTGGTTTACGGACCCTATAATTCCTGTTGTAAACGAAGCATGGGTCAGCGCAAAAGGAACTACTCTGGGTGCCGATGATGGCATTGGCGTTGCAGCCCAGATGGCCATTCTCACCGACAAAACTCTACAGGCAGGTAAAATTGAATGCCTGTTCACTGTCGATGAAGAAACAGGCATGACCGGAGCAATAAATCTCATGCCTGACTTTTTTACAGGCAGAACGCTTTTAAACCTCGATTCTGAAGATGAAGGGATACTTTTCATAGGGTGTGCCGGAGGAATGGATACTGTTGGAACAATGAACTATGAAACACTTACTGTAAAAAATAATTCTTTAGCACTGGAGATTTCAGTCATTGGTCTTCATGGAGGTCATTCAGGAGACGAAATTCATAAAGGTTATGGAAATGCGGTAAAGATTATGACCAGGATTCTCAGGAATATTTCAAATCATTTTGATATTTCAGTTGCCAATTTTGACGGTGGTAATTTAAGAAATGCAATTCCAAGAGAAGCTTTTGCAACAATTGTACTTAATACCTCAACAGGCGATACAGTAAAAAGATGGATTGATAATTTTTATTCCACTCTGATTGAAGAATATGGAGAATTGGAGAAGGATCTTAAGGTATCATGGAAAGAAGTTGGTCTTCCATCGTTCACAATGGATAAAAAGAATCAGGAAAAATTTCTAAACGCATTGAACTGCTGTCCTCATGGCGTTATGGCATGGTCGCAGGATATGGATGACCTTGTGGAAACATCTACCAACCTTGCTTCTGCAAAATTCAGTGATAATAATACAATAAGGATAATTACAACCCAGAGGAGTTCTGTTGAATCATCAAAATACGATGCCTGTGATATGGTTGAGTCGTGCCTGAACCTTGCAGGTGCTAAAGTAGTGCATTCAGATGGTTATCCCGGATGGAAACCAAATCTTAAATCGGAGATTCTGAGAATTACCCGAAAATCTTACCTTGAGTTATTTGGCAAAGAACCTATGGTACGGGCAATACATGCTGGTCTTGAGTGCGGTTTGATATATGAGAAGATTAAAAATATCGACATGATATCTTTTGGTCCAACAATCAGAGGAGCTCATACTCCTGAAGAGAAGATTGAAATCAAAACAGTTCAGATGTTCTGGGACCTGCTTCTTGATGTAGTCACTAACATGCCGGTTAAGTAGAACTATTTATTCGTATTTGAGAAACTCATCTTTTCCTGCACCGCATACCGGGCAGATATAATCTAAAGGAAGGTCGGCAAATTCAGTACCTGCTTTTATACCATCGGAAGGATCACCTTCTTCAGGATCATAAATATATCCACAAATAACACATCTGTATTTATCCATGACTAAGATTTTTATTGTTTTATTTTTCTTACTACATCAATTACAGTTCCGTCAACCCATTTTATTGCAGCAACTATTTCCTCATCAAAAAGAGGTTTCTGAGGCTTGCCACAAATCTTTTCAGCTTCATCCTTAAGCTCTTTAAGTGTTTTTATTGGAAGACCACTTCCTTTTACACTGTCAATAAGATCCGTCCTGAGAGGATTTATGGCAATACCTCTTTCAGTGATAATTACATCAATAAGCTCTCCCGGACCGCAAAGTGTTGTAACTTCATCAACAATCACAGGAATCCTGTCGCGGAACAGAGGGATAGGCAAAATTACATTCCGTGCATGTAGACAATTCTGCCACCCGCCAATGCCATGTAAAAGATAACCATCAGAATGGGTAACCACATTGCCATTGAAATTTAAATCAACTTCTGTAGCCCCAAGAATCATAATATCCATCATGCTGGTAAGGTTTCCTTTTGAATGATAGTTATAGGCATTGAATACCGGAAAAGGAATATGATTCGGGTTATTCTCAACTGACTTGACTGCATCCAGATCAAATGCCTGAGCATCAAGGATAAAACCCATCTGCCCCTCCTCAAGCATTTTAACCATATATTTTGTACTCCCACCGAAACCGAATTTTGATTTCCATCCCTTTTTCTTAAGTATCTCATCCACAAAAACAGCAATTGCCAGCGAAGTACCTCCTGCTCCGGCCTGCATTGTCACGCCATCTTTCAGAATACCCGACTTCTCAAGAAATGCAGCAGTTAAATCTGCAATTAAAAGTCTGTCGGGGCTTTTTGTTATTTGTGTTGTACCCGACACTATCTTTTCTGGTATTCCAATCTTATCAACAACTACAACATAATCAACATAATTTCCTTCAATTTCCATTGGGAAGCATGGAAGATCAATAAGATTGTCAGTTACCACAATCACTTTTGTTGCATACATTGAATCGGCTTTTGCATATCCTATTACCCCACATGCCGATTTTCCACCTGTTCCTTTAGCATTTCCATACGAATCGGCTGTTGGCGCTGCAAGAACAGCAATATCAATTTTGACCTCACCATCCTGTATTGCCTGAACGCGTCCGCCATGTGACCGGAGGACTGCAGTTCCCTTCATTTTTCCATCAGAAACATACCGTCCGAGAGGTCCATTCATGCTGCCCTCTATTCTGTTTATAGTGCCATCGTCCAGATACTTGATTATAGGATCATTGCAGGGAAATGAAGCAGATGGGAACCATACCAGATCCTTTATTCCCATTTCTGAAGCAATTTCGAAAATCTTATTACTCACCAGATCACCATCCCTGAGATGATGGTGTGTGGAAATAGTCATCCCATCTCTAATACCGCATTTACGAAGTGCTTCTTCGAGCGACCCGACAACTTTATTACCATCATCAGGATAATCGGAACATGTGGGTATCGGAGGGGAATATTTTCTCCCTTCCGGCCTGTGTTTTCCAACACCCTGGAAAGGAATCACCTTCTGTCCGTTTATCTCAAGTGGCACAGACCGTCCGGCTGCATTTTTTACGATTTTGATAGCCATTTTGAATAATTTACTACAGTTTCTCTTCTGTTGGAATATGGTCAATCCAGTCAGATGAAATGAACCTCATGCGAATAGCCAGATCAATTGTTTTCTGAGCCCTTGCAACTACAGGAGGATCGATCATTTTTGATCCGAGGGCTACAACTCCCAGGCCTTTATTTTTTGCATCTGTATAAGCGAGTACAATTTTTTTAGACTTTTCAATTTCAGCTTCATCTGGTGAAAATCCCTGACGTATTACAGGAATCTGCCTTGGATGGATACAACCCATACCTTCAAATCCAAGCGCCTTTGAAATAACAACATTTTGCTTAAGTGCCTCCATATCACCAACATCAGAGAACACAGAATCTATTGGTTGTATACCTGCTGCCTTTGATGCATTAACCAGTCTTGTTCTCGCGTATAAAGATTCCCTGCCTTCTTTGGTTCTTTGAACTCCGAGGTCCGCGGTATAGTCCTCGAGCCCTATAGCCATGCCGACAATATTTTCAGACGCTCTGGCAATATCAAACGCATTTTCAATTCCAAGAGCGCTTTCTATGATTGGCATCAGGAAGGTGTTGTTGAGGTTAAGCTTGAGAGTAGATTTAATTTTGGTAATTTCCTGATCGACTCGTTTTACGTAGTCAGTGCTTTCGCACTTTGGAATGAGGATAAGATTTACATTATGAGCAATGATAAAATGAAGATCCTCCAACCCTTTCTCCCCCTGGTTTATTCTGACCATTCTTTCAGCACCAAGGAAATTAATCTGTCGTAAAGCATTCCGGACAAGGATTCTTGCTTCGTCCTTTTTTTCAGGTGCAACAGAATCCTCAAGATCTAGAATAATTCCATCGGCAGAATGCAAACCTGCATTGATCATTAGTCCAGGTGTGTTGCCTGGTAAGTATAACCTCGAAAAGCGAAACCGGTCCCGCGTAGTGGAATAAGCATTTTCGCTTATAAATTCAGGAAGGTATTCAAGATCAGTATTAATTAATTGTTTAACAGCACACTCAAGCCTGGCAGCTATAACGAAAGGCAGAGCTCCAGTATCGGTGATCTTAACATTTGCATTTTTGATCCCATAAAATTTAAGAATTTCAACAGTAAGTTCTTTTATAGATTCACCATACAGAACTTTTACCTTTGAATTCAAATCAATAATTATTCCTCCACCATTTTTTAATTCCAATGTAATTTCACAGTCGGATCTTATCTTTGATCCTGAATTACCAGCAATGGCTATTGATTTTTTCATTATCCCCTATGGTTGGTTATGCTATACAAACCTACTGATTTTTTCAAACATGAACATATCCAGTCAGCAATATGGATCAATTCATTTCCATTACAACTTCTTCCTGAAGAACAGATTGACCTGCGATAGCTTTAATACTTTCAATAATACCATCTCTCTCGGCCTTGATCTCATTTTCCATCTTCATTGCTTCAAGACTAAATAGTTTCTGGTTCTTCTTTACCTCTTCACCCTTGCTAACAAATATCTTAACTATTACTCCGGGCAGTGGTGACTTTATTTCAGTCTTAGCTCCGCCTGTCTTTCTCTCAATATCCTTCAAAACTTCTTTAACAGGAGATCTTACTATACCGGCGTTTTAACCTGTTTTACTTCGCGATGAATCTCAACATCATAAGATTTTCCGTTGATATATCTTCACCTGTAACAGTTTTGGTAACCTTCGGACCAGTTACAAACATATAACTGCTTTTTTCGCTCATCACTATGAAGTCGGTAAGAGCAGGGGAATAAACTGCTCCACCTGCACAAGGACCAAATATTGCAGATATCTGAGGAATTACGCCTGATGCAAGGATATTTCGTTCAAAAATCTCTGCATAACCTGCCAGACTTCTCACACCTTCCTGAATGCGGGCACCTCCACTATCGTTGATCCCTATAACAGGTGCACCCACCTTCATGGCCTGATCCATCACCTTACAAATTTTAAGAGCAAATGTCTCTGAGAGTGATCCACCAAAGATGGTAAAGTCCTGTGCAAAGACATACACCACCCTCCCATCAATTGTACCATGACCGGTTACAACGCCATCTGAAAGAATTTTTTTATCACCCAGGCCAAAGTCTTCCGTACGGTGAGTAACAAACATATCAAGTTCTTCAAAACTACCTTCATCCAAAAGAATGGCTATCCTTTCCCTCGCAGTCATTTTACCTTTTGAATGCTGATCTTCAATCCTCTTTTCGCCTCCGCCCAAGCGGGCTTTTTCGCGTAGTTCAATTAGCTGTTTAACTTTTTCCTGACTCTTCATTTTTTATCTTATCAGAATTAACCTTTCTTATTTTCACAAAGCTCAATAAGAACCCCGTTTGTTGATTTAGGATGAAGAAAAGCAATATCCAGACCTTCAGCACCTTTTCGTGGAGTGCTGTCAATCAGCTTGACTCCAAGCTTTTCAGCATGAGCTAATTGATCTTCAATTTTTTCAACCGCAAAAGCGATATGATGTATGCCTTCACCTTTTTTCGCTATATATTTTCCGATTGGTCCTTCAGGATCTGTTGATTCAAGCAATTCGATCTTGGTTTGTCCTACCATGAAGAATGCAGTCCGTACCTTCTGTTCGGCCACCTCCTCTATATGGTAGCATTTCAGTCCCAATACCTTTTCATAGAAATTGATTGCTGTTTCAAGGTTAGTTACAGCTATGCCAATATGCTCAATGTGTGATGGAGTCATAGATAAATAATTTAATGTAACAAATTTACCGAATCGTCAGAATCAGGTGGCGATAATTATCATGTTTTCAGGATTTTTTCTGAAAATGACTTTTAAGAAAAAAGCAAGGTTAAAATGGAAATTCGACAGGAGTTTTTATGTCAGATTGCACCTCTACAGGTTTTTTAGCTGCTGTATGAACCGGGTTGCCATCAACATATATTGCTTTGTAGGGAACTGTCGGGCAGGCAAATTCGCAATGTCCGCATCCTATACAGATATCTTCAGTTACCTCAGGAATAACAAGGTTTCCTTCGTAAGGAATCATGTGGACTGCTTTAGTTGGACATGCTTCTGAACATGCACCACAGGCTGTTTTTTCAGTTTTTACTATACAATTGTCTTTTATAAACTTTGCTTTCCCGATCTGTGTAAGCTTTTTAGCTTCCAAAACCAGTGGGTGGAGCGCATTTGTAGGGCATATCTCTGTGCAGATTGTGCAATTATATGTACAAAAACTTTTGTGATAATTCATAACCGGCTGCATAATACCTGCAATGCCATATTCTTTAAAAGCAGGTTGCAGAACACTATTCGGGCAGGCGTTTATGCATTGTGAACAAGCAGTACAATTCTTAATAAAACTTTCAATACCTATACCCCCCGGAGGACAAACCGGAAATGTTTTAGTTTCTTTGACTGTTGAATCTTTCTTTGGTTTTGGGGCAGGCTTATCCTGTCCGTTTCCAACCCTGGAAACTCCCAAAAGGAGCAGTAAAGAACCAATAATTATTTTCCGTTTACTCTCATCCGTTTCCCGGACAGGTTCTTTCTTTTTAAAATTCACAAAACCATATGAAACTGCATTATCCTGACATGAGTTGATACAATTGAAACAGTCAACACACCTGGTAACATCAATATCGTATTTCAGGAAGTCGATGCATGATGATTTGCATCTTAGAGAGCATCTTCCGCATCTGGTACATGCCGTTTCATTAATTTTTAATCTGAAAAGAGAAATTTTCGAGAGAAGACCAAGCAGAGTACCCACCGGACAGATCATATTGCAATATAAACGACCTTTTGTCAGCGAAAGACCTCCTACCAGAAGAAAGAAAACAGCAGGAATCGAATATACGATTAAAGGAAATCCCTTAAAAGGTATATTACTAAGTGTGAATATATCAAATTTACCTAAAAGTCCTGACAGAAGGTTATTCAGATAGATAATTGCCGGCTTTGCAAAAAAGGTCATGAACCTGCCAAAAATGCTATAAGGATCAAGAAGGGTTATCATATAGATACCCCAAATTAATGTAACAATAAGTGTTACAGCAAGAAGGGAATATCTTAAAACTGTAAATGGTCTTTTAAATCCATACCTTCTGAATTTCTTTTTTATCCGTCCTCCTATCCTGCTGTTTAAATCCTGCCCAATTCCAAGCGGACATAAAAATGAACAATAAGTGCGTCCGGTTACCAGGGTAAGTAATAAAACTATCAGAAAACCGCATACAGCAATCGATTGAAGATTGTAAAATTTAATAGCTGATGGAACGAATTGTAAAAAAAGAAGGAAGTTTGTGTATTTAGTCGGGATAAACGATTTGAAATCAGCAAATACAAGGACGAAACATATAAAAATAAGAGTTGAAAAAAGGATTCGGAAACTTCTAAGTAAATGTGACCTCATCAGAAATTACATTTTAATTCTTTTAATATTCAGAGAATCCAGATTCATATTTCCGAGTCCCATTTTATGTGCAATTGGAATATATTCAACCTTTTCAACCGCCAGTCCCAGCATTTTTGCAGCCGCTGCATCACCTGCTACCCAGTCGGAAGTAAGAATCTGTGTTTTCATAGAAACAATATCTGCTTTTGAAACACCTTGCGGGCCTTGTTTAACCATTACATTATAACAATCTATAACATTCAGTGCGGGTTTCTTCTCATAAAGCGCAAAATCGGCAATACACTGATTAAGATCATTTGAATGCCAGTATCCCCTGTCCCATACCAAACCCATTGAGTTTTTCATACAACAGGTCATTCTGGTGGAGTTATGATCTTTAAGAACTGGTACATTTATAAAAACATCTGTCTCAAGTAAAAGCTGATGAACCTTTGCACTTTGAAGCTTTATCCCTCCCGGGATATGAATCTGATGGTAGTAGCTTTCAGAGTTTCCAGGAACAATTTTTGCTCCGGCCAATTTCGCTGCCTTCTCTATTCCTGAATTTTTATAACAATTTACCCAGTTATCGCAAGTGTGGTCAAATACATAGACCTCTTTTGCACCTGCTCTGAAACAGTGTTCAATAATCCTTTTAACGAGAAGCGGATTTGTATTTGCAGCTATCTCAGGATCTCTGTCCCACCCTATATTGGGCTTTATAAGTACTTTCTGGCCTTTCTGGACAAAAGCGCCCATACCTCCAAGTTCCTGTATCCCAAGGTCGAACATTGCATCAGGATTACCACCCATTACCGCAACCATATCGTATTTGGCTGCCAGAGGCGCGGACGCCCAAAGTTTGTCATATCCACCCAGACTCAAAGCCGCTCCTGCAGCCAGGCCAGCTCCCATTGATGTTTTAAAGAAATCTCTTCTTCTCATAATCCCAATTACTGTTAATTTCTATTAAATAATGGATAATTGCCGAAAATACGATTTTTTTTTATTATTCTGTAAAGATTGTAAATAGTATATTAGCAACTTTAAATTTATGAACACAAGTATTTAAGACTTATATTAACATTCTCAATTTTTAGTTGTTTTTAAATAAGTACAATCTCATCATCAAAAGAGTATGAAAATTTTAAGCTACGATTGTTTTTCAGGTATTAGCGGAGATATGAATCTTGGTGCAATGATCGACCTTGGTGTAGACAAAACATACCTTATCAATGAACTAAATAAACTCAACCTTGCGGGATGGGAACTTATAGTACAGAAGGAACAGAGACATGGAATAACAGGAACTAAAGTTACTGTTAAGCAGACAAGACATGAACATACACACCGGCACCTTTCGGATATTGAAAAGATTGTAAATGATTCGTCTCTGGATATCAAAACAAAACAACTGAGCCTTGAAATATTTATGAAGATTGCAACAGCTGAAGCTTTGGTACATGGGACTTCTATAGATCATGTGCATTTTCATGAAGTAGGTGCGGTTGACTCCATTATTGATATTGTGGGCGCAGCAATCTGTTTTAATTCCTTAAATATTGAAAGGGTACATGTATCGACCGTTGAACTGGGGAGTGGTTTTGTTATGTGCGATCATGGGAAACTTCCTGTTCCGGCACCCGCGACTGCAGAAATAATTAAAGGAATACCTGTAAAAAAAGGAGGTGTTGACTTCGAAGCAACAACACCAACTGGAGCAGCAATATTAGCCACTCTCGGAACAAATTTCAACTCCGATTATCCTATTAAAATTGAAAAAACTGCATATGGCATCGGACAGAAAGAGCATCCTGATGTTCCGAATCTGCTAAGAGTATTTCTAGGTGAAGCAATATCTGAATCAGAGTCGGGGCACGATGCGCTTCTGCTCCAGTGTAACATTGATGATATGAATCCTGAGTTTTTTGAATATATATCCGAAAGACTCTCTAAGGCAGGGGTATCGGATGTTTTTCTTTCAAATATTATTATGAAAAAAAGCAGACCTGGTATTGTTATTAATATAATCTGCGAGAAAGAACTGGCTGAAACAGTAAAGACCATCATATTTACTGAATCGACATCACTTGGAGTAAGAACTTTCCCTTTCAGAAAGGACACTCTTGTAAGGAAATTTGAAACTCTGAATACTATTTATGGTGAAGTCTCTGTTAAAAGATCATATTATAAAGGGGAAGAGGTCACATGCAAACCGGAATATGACGAATGCAAAAGAATAGCAATTGAAAAAGGAATTCCGGTAAAGGAGGTATATAACAATATTATGGCAAAATTGGTTTAAGACATAAGAATCATGAATGTAAAAGAAGTTGAAAAACTCCTGAAAGATGTGAAAACCGGCGAAACTAGCGTCGAAAAAGCACTTGATATACTTAAAAATTTCCCGTATACCGACCTTGGTTTTGCAAGAATCGACCATCACAGAGAAATGCGTACCGGTTACCCGGAAATTATATACTGTGCAGGAAAATCTATTGAACAGGTTAAAGAAATTGTAAGGGTAATGTCGGAAAGGGAGAATAATGTTATCGGGACCCGGGCAAACCAGGAGATGTTTGATGCAGTAAAGAGTATTATATCTGAAGCTGTTTATTACCCAATGGCAAGGATAATTTCTGTTCAAAAGAAAAAACCAAAAGCTCCTGAAAGCAGGATTGCAATAATAACTGCAGGTACTTCTGATATGCCTGTTGCAGAAGAAGCAGCTGTAACCGCAGAACTTCTTGGAAATAACGTTTTAAGAATTTATGATGCCGGGGTTGCCGGGATTCACAGGCTGGTGGATAAACTTCCCGATATAAGGAGTTGCAGAGTAGTCGTTGTTATAGCCGGTATGGAAGGAGCCCTTGCCAGTGTTGTTGGTGGACTTGTTGACAAGCCAGTCATTGCGGTTCCAACCAGCGTAGGTTACGGAGCAAGTTTCGGAGGTATTTCAGCTCTTCTAGCAATGCTTACAAGTTGTTCCACAGGGGTTACAGTTGTTAATATTGATAACGGATTCGGAGCTGGTTTTTCTGCGAGTATGATAAACAGGATGGAGTGACACTTTTTGCAATGACAGGGAAAATTCTTGTTTCCACAGCATACTTACCACCAATTGAATATTATTATGTTATTTCTCGTGCAGATGAAGTTTGCATTGAGAAGCAGGAAAATTATGTGAAACAGACTTACAGGAACCGGTGCTATATTCTTTCAGCGCATGGACCTCAATCATTGTCCGTGCCAGTCTATCTAGGCAGTCTGCACAAGACATCAATTAATGATATCCGAATAGATTATTCCAAACGATGGCAACAGGTTCATCTTAGGGCAATGACTGCATCGTACAATGCATCACCATATTTTGAATTCTATTTTGAGAATATTGAAAAGATAATTTCAAAAAATCACGAATTTCTTTTTGATCTGAACATGGAGCTAACCGAGTCCATTCTAAAAATGTTAAAAATCAAAACACCAATATCTTCTACTTCTGATTTTGAACCTGTTGGAAATGAAGAAAATGATTTCCGCTATACAATCTCACCAAAGGTTAAGTCTCATTTTATCCATAAAAAATATTACCAGGTCTTTAGTCCTGGTAATGGTTTTGTTCCAAGCCTCAGTATTGTTGATCTCCTTTTCAATCTGGGACCTGAGGCAGGTCATTTCCTTTAGGCAAAAGTTTTTGTCCAATGCCATGTGCTCTGCACTTCTAGTACCCGAACTTATAGCCTAAAGTAAGTGTAAACATGTTTTTTACAGTGCTTAAATTAGCAACAGCGGGGTCCATACCATCAGGCAAAGGATACAAATAACTTAACTGCGATGACTTATATGTGGTGAAACCGAAGTCGAGTGACAAAGCTTGCTCTCTGAAGCCTGCACCGAACGAAATAGAATTATAATTCATATTCGCATTGTCTTCACCCGGTTTGAAAGCTTTTCCGTAATAACCATAACCAGTTCTAAGGTATAATTTGTTTATTCTGAATTCTCCGCCCAGACGAATATTGCCGGTTGACTGAAGACTATTTTTAATGTTCAGATTTTTCGCACTATAATCATAATTATCACCTGTCTGGCTGAATTTTGCTGTGCCATAATCGACAAATTCGTAATCAGCGCTCAGCAGCGCAAACTTCTGAATCTGAACCGCAACTCCAGCCAATGCTCTGAAAGGTGTCATAAGTGCGTAATTATATCTTGCCGGGTCAATTGAATATTCATGATGACCGCCATTGGTGAAATTTGAGTTTAAGTTCTCGTAAAATGTTTCATCAATATGGTAATATGTTGGTGAGTGGAATGCAAGACCAATACGCAAAGATTCAATAGGCTTCAGTATTACACCCATTTTAAAAGTATAGCCGGTTCCCTTATTTTCATAATTTTCGGTGTAGGTAAAATTTTTAAATTCAGAAAGAAGAACCGCATCGGTCGATTCGAGATGTTCGAAATGATTTGTATAATTGATTTTATCTATACCAAGAGTAGCTCCGAAAAAAATCTTGTTTGAATAGTTCCCACCTATAGATATTGCATGTTCCCCTGTATAACCTTCAGTTGTAATAATGCGTCGCACGTTCTGCCCATATACTGAAGGTGGGTTGTCGCCATAATTTGAATATACTGTGCCATATGTGAGTCCGCCTGACCCGGATGTAGGATCAATTATCCAGGCATCATACGCCATACCCTGTGCATCGGTAAGGTTGTCTTTTAATATCCCATTGCTTTGCGCCGCCCAGTAATCTGCCATTGAGCTTGTGCCGGTTCCCTGAATTATGATACTTTGATTCAGATTATTTGTTTTATTGAAAGAATACCCGACATTAAGTGTAATAAGTCCGGTTTCATTATCGTTTTTAACAATATTGCTTACTATTCCAATCTGGTTCAGGTTAAAATTGTAAAGAAAATCTGAGTTAACCCCATTAAATGAAGCCGCTGTATTAACGTGAAATAACTGCGGAGTAAGTGTTATTTCCGATGACCTGAAAACTCCAAGTCCGGCCGGGTTTTGGCTCAGTGATGAAATATCTCCTCCAAGAGCAGTGAATGCTCCACCCATCGACATAAATCGGGCTGTACCACCATAGAATATCTGAGAATACCTCAAAGCATCGTCAACGTTCTGGGCTATAACTCCGGAAAGGATTGAAAATGATGCTATTACTATTAATGTAATTCTTTTCATCCGTATAATAATATTTTTAGTAGATCGGATTGAGCTCGCATGTTGATTTTGTTCATGCAAGTTTGTATTTTTAGTTAAACATGCTCGGTTCATGACATTTTTTTTTAGTAAGACTATCCCTGCACTCTTTTATTTAGAATGAACTTTATTATAAGAATTTTATTGTTTAAAATTATCTCCTTCCTGATCCGCCGGATGAAGAACCAGAAGAACTTGATGAAGAACCACTGGAAGAGGAACCTGATGAAGATCCTGAAGAATACGATCCGCCGCCTGTTGATCCGCCGCTATAAGATGAAGAAGATCTGCTGCTGCCGGAAGATGAATTGGTATAACCAGAACCGGAAGAATTTGAGGAGCTTCTTTCAACGCTGCTTCTGCTTGGAACTGAATAGCTTCCAGAACTTCTGGACGAATTACTCTGATTATTAAAATATGATTCAGATCTTCTGGGAGAAGGACTGGCTGAAGAATTACTTCTTTGAGTATTAGAATAATTCTGATTATTGGAGGAATTCTGATAATATCCCTGATTAGAAGGTGTCCTTACAGAACCCTGATTACTATTTACCCTGTTGTTATTTACATTACTGCTGTTCCTGTTGTAACCAGGATTAACTGTCTCTGATGACCTGTTGTTATTAACAGCATTACTGTTCCTGCTCATGTTTGGATTAACTACCTCGGACGATCTGCTGTTATTGTAAACAGGTCTGGTACTCATCCGTGGACTATTATAGCTTGGAGTGTAACTTCTGTTAGCCTCGTTATATTGAGGTCTTGCATTTGGAGCAGTTCTCACTGTAGATGTGTTGCTACGAACATTTGCATTCTTACCAGGATCCTGAGTATTTTTATTTAACGTGGTGTTTTGCGCCTGTCTTCCATTGGCAGTTGAAGCAACAGTTCTCCTCTGATCAGAAGCTACCGGCAGAGTGCCTGAAGCTGCTCTTCTGTTAAGGCCTGAATTTACACCAGATGATGAATAAGAATCTCTTCTGGCAGATGCGGATGGAGAAGGAGAAATATTTCTGTTCCAGTTAGAGGAAAGTGTGCTGGCCCTTTCTCTTCTTCCATAAGCTATAGAGTGAAGACCTTCACCACCAAATCCGCCTCCATAGCCATAACCGTAGAATGGAGAGTAACCAAAACCACCATAATAGCCTCCAAAGCCACCATAGTAACCACCCATACCATAACCCATTCCGTAACCCATTCCATAACCCATTCCATAACCCATACCATAGTACCCACCCATGCCATATCCATAACTGTATGGACTGTAAAATCCGTCATAATAAGGATATCCGCCATAACCGAGGTTGTTATAACCATATCCAAATGAATTGTAACCAAAATCAGAATATAAAGGATCTCTCCAGTAAGGGTCAAAATAATTACCATAAAATCTTCTTAAACGACCTGTGTATGAGTAGTTATCTGCATACTCATAACCACTTCCGTTATTATTGGCTATATTATCAGTATCAATAATGTCGCTATAATCAACACTGTCGGGAAGCTGACTGGAAATTAGTGTGTCTGCTGAATAAATATTATCATAATATTCACCTGCCTTCGCCGGATTCGATGCAATCTGCTGATTAACAGATGTTTTTGCCGAAACAACCGGTTTATCTGAAGATAAATAGTAGAGGTCATCATATTCAGCCCCTGTATAAAGACTTGATGTACAGGAGCTGAGGGCCAGAAGTACCAGGATTGATATGTACGATAATGATTTCATTTTTATGTCCTCCTATGTTTACTATTCACTTGCAAATATTATACCAAAGAAACAAATTTATCAACTTACTTTTTTTTATTCTGTAATTTTAACATCTTTTAATGGTTAACAGAAATAAAAAAGCCTCATAAGAGGCCCTTTATCATCTTCGCCCTGATGATTTGCCGTTTGAAGAGGAAGAACGTGAGGTAGATGAGCGTGAAGATGATGATTTTGATTCACTCCGTGATGAAGAGCTTCGGGCAGGAGCACTATATGACCTTGATTGAACAGAACCTGAAGATACTGATGACCTTCTGCTGACGGATGCTGACGACTGTTCAGCTCTTCCGGTTTGAGCACTGTTATTCACTCTGCTTTCAGCATTCCTTGAATCAAGACTACGCTGACTTCTGTTGACATTCTGATCTGTGTTTCTCCTGTTTTTACCCTGATTAATGTTTCTGTTCATATAATCTGATGAATTATTGCGGGAAACTTCATTTCGTGAAGAGAA
Organism: Bacteroidota bacterium; assembly: GCA_025350595.1. Taxonomy (GTDB): domain Bacteria; phylum Bacteroidota; class Bacteroidia; order Bacteroidales; family VadinHA17; genus LD21. Next base: position 36,816 of record JANXXP010000202.1, on the reverse strand, counting down.
ATTTGAAGAGCCATCCCTTCTCGATATGTTGCGGGAAGATGATTCGGTAACGCTATTTGATCTTCCAGGTGACGGATAGCTTCTGGATGAATATCTTTCTGAAGAATTACTGTAATTGTTATTATAATTTTTGAAACCATGTCCGTAGTCATAATAACTACGATTATATCCACCCCTTCCATAATAATTATTGTGCCACCTGTTTCCGTTTCCAATATTTATTATCAAAGGTGAGTACCAGTTGTTGTAATAAAAAGGGCTGTATCCATAATAAAATGAATTATTGAAATAAGGATCATATCCGCCGTAATAACCATAATCATAGTTGTAAACCGGATAGTTATATGAAAATCCTAAGCCTGAACCACCACCTCCATATATGCTTAATCCCCATGAAAAAGGTCTGTAATTGTACCAGTACGAATCAGTAAAAAGAGGGGCATAATAATTAAATGTTGAATACGACCTGTGAAATCTGTTTATGCGTGAAGTATAGAAATAATCATAATCATTGTAATAATAATTATTTACTATTCTGGCATCATCATTTCTGTATCCTCTCATATCAGCTGTCTGAGCATTTACGGTAGAACCTGCAAGCATAAGTACTGATAGAATTCCGATGTAGTAATTTGCTCTCATGATGAACCTCTCTTTCTTTTTTGAATAATTACTGAACTTTTTATTTATTTTTACGCAATCTATTTCTTAAAAATTAATTAAACAAATACCATACCAAAAAAAATGGCGAAGTTTTTAACTAACAAGGATGAGAATTACTCACAGTGGTATAACGATCTGGTAATCAAGGCTGATCTGGCTGAAAACTCAGCAGTGAGAGGATGTATGGTGATTAAACCTTATGGTTATGCTATCTGGGAAAAAATACAGGCTGAACTCGATAGACTATTCAAAGCTACTGGACATGTAAATGCATATTTTCCCTTATTCATACCAAAATCTTTCTTCAGTAAAGAGGCTGCACATGTTGAGGGTTTTGCCAAAGAATGTGCTGTCGTTACACATTACCGTCTTAAAAAAGACGAGAATGGAAAAGGTATTGTTGTTGATCCGACAGCTAAATTGGAAGAGGAACTAATTATACGTCCTACTTCAGAAACCATTATCTGGCATTCATACAAGAACTGGATTAAATCGTACAGAGATCTGCCAATTCTGATAAACCAGTGGGCAAATGTAGTACGATGGGAAATGCGCACCAGGTTATTCTTAAGGACAACTGAATTTCTATGGCAGGAAGGTCATACTGCTCATGCTACCCGTGAAGAAGCAGTTGAAGAAGCTGAAAGGATGATAAATGTTTATGCAGGTTTTGCAGAAAACTCAATGGCTGTTCCTGTTATTATAGGGTCTAAAAGTGAAAATGAGCGTTTTGCAGGAGCTTTAGACACTTATGCCATAGAAGCTCTTATGCAGGATGGCAAAGCACTACAAGCCGGAACAAGCCATTTCCTCGGACAAAACTTTGCTAAAGCATTTGACGTTCAGTTTACCGACAAAACAGGCAAGCTTGAATATGTATGGGCAACATCGTGGGGCACATCTACAAGGCTTATGGGAGCAATAATTATGGCTCATGCAGATAACAATGGACTGGTACTTCCTCCTAAGCTGGCGCCAATTCAGGTTGTAATAATTCCAATCTACAAAAATGATGAGCAACTTGTAACCATTTCTCAGACTGCAAAAAAAATCAAATCAGAATTGGAAGCATTAGGTGTATCTGTAAAGTACGACGATAGGGATACCAATAAACCCGGCTGGAAATTTGCAGAATACGAGTTGAAAGGCGTACCAGTAAGGCTTGCAATAGGACCGAGAGATATTGAAAATAACACTATTGAAGTTGCACGACGTGATACTCTGACCAAAGAAACAATATCGCTGGATGTTATTAAGGAACATATTCCAAAGCTTCTTGATGATATTCAGGCTAATATTTACAATAAAGCGCTTATTTTCAGAAAGGAGAATACTTTTTATGTTGACAAATGGGATGAATTTGTGAAAGTACTTGATAATCAGGGCGGCTTTATTATGGCTCATTGGGATGGGACAGTTGAGACCGAGGAGAAAATAAAAGATGAGACAAAAGCTACAATAAGATGCATTCCCTTTGACACTCCTGAAGAGGATGGAGTATGCATCTATTCCGGAAAACCCTCAAAAAGAAGAGTTCTGTTTGCCAGATCCTATTAAAATTTATTATTTTAGAAGTCAATATCTTATCTTAATACATCTCTTATCATGTCAGATCAGATTGAAAAGAAACTCCAGATAATAACTACTCTAAAGGAGAAATCGGTTCTTAAACAGAAAGTTTTCGATAACACTCTTGAAGCATTCTGTGCAATTAAGGATGTACTCAAAAGTTTATCAAAAGAGGTAAATACAAGTCTGGTAGGTACAGATTCCCGAATTCGGCTTGAATACACCGACAGAAGTAATTTTGATGCGCAGATTAAGGTTGCCGGAGATATTTTACTCTTCAGTATGCATTCCAATATCTTTCAGTTCGACAGGGAGCATCCGGCATGGAAAACTGCATACATCCAGAAGAATAAATACAATGCCTACTCCGGAGTTATAAATATTTACAATTATCTCGCCGACTCATTCAAATACTCCAGACTGGATGATCTGGGATATCTGATTGCCAGGATCTTTATTAACCATGAGAAACAATATTTCGTTGAAGGAAAGAGACAAATGGGGATGTTGTTTACAAACTACGGCAGCGAAGAGATAAGCAGCCAGTCATTACAGCTCATTATTTCCTCTGCTATTCAATATGCCCTTGAATTTGATCTACTGGTGCCTCCATACGATACTGTAAAAATTGCAACAGTTGGTCAGGCTGAAGCAAAAATCCAGCATTCAAGGGTTATCACGGGTAAAAGACTTGGATTTCAGTTTAATTCAGACGACGTCCTTATCAGTAATCCTCAGAAAACCTGATGTTTACAATACAAACAAAATACATAAGTTCGTTAAAGCCTAAATTATTTACGGTACTTCTGTTTTATTGTTGTAGCGTATATCCTCAAAAAAACTCTGAAAGGGACACTTTAAGAAATTTACCTGTATATTTTATTCATTTCCACAACAGTATTTCAATATACGGAAACTCTGAGCATAAGAATTTATCGTCGGGTCTGATAGCTCCTAAAATATTTCAAGAGGATAAAAACCTTATTTTTTTCGATTCCCTTAAAGTAAAAGCTTCCAAAAACCGTTTTACAAAAAAGTTATACGATTTTGTTATTATTGCTCATGACACAACTGTTAAAAAACAGATTATAGGGACAAGTGATGCTAATAATGTAAAATACAAAGGAATCAGGATAAGAAATATTAATGTAGAAAGACTAAATGTTTTCGGAACAAACATTAACAACCCGTCATTTAACGGGGCCACCAGAGCAGATTATATTTTTAATAAAACTCACCTCAATACTAATGAAAGGATAATAAGGAATAATTTACTTTTTCATGAAGGTGATACAATTTCACCATTGCTACTTAGTGATAACGAAAGGATTTTAAGACAACTCCCGTTTATTGATGATGCGAGGATTAATATAGTTCCGCTTTCAGATAATGAAGCGGATATTCAGGTTCTTACAAAGGATGTTTATTCTCTGGGAGGATCATACACATTAAAAGGTTTGAAAAAGGGCTCAGTATCACTTTTTGAAAAGAATATAATAGGATTAGGACATGAATTGGGTTTTGAGATGCCCTATGATGCTACCTCTTCAGACTCACCGGGTATGGGAGTTCATTATACAATTAATAACTTAATTAAGTCATTTATTAACGTGAATGTATATTATTTAAGCGGTCTTGAAAATCAAACTTATGGAATTGATCTGAGTAGAAAACTGGTCAGTTCAAGTACAAAATACGCCGGAGGAATATCAATTAAGCATATTAAAACTCTGGCCAATCTTGGAACACTGGCTGTACCCGAGCCACTGAAATACAACGCTCATGATTACTGGCTATCAAGATCTTTTCTTATTGATAAAGAATCAGTTACAAGGATTATTATTGGAGGTCGTTATTTAAGAAACAATGTATTCGACCGCCCTAATATTCAACCTGATTCGTATTTTAACCTGGCAAACTACAGAATGTATCTGGGGTCTTTTGCTTATTCAGTCCAGAAATACTACAAGACAAATCTGATTTACTCCTATGGAAGGACTGAAGATATTCCTTATGGCGGATTATTAAGAGTTACTTACGGAAGTGAGTACAATGAATTTAATAAATACATGAAAAGGACTTACATGGGTACGGAATATTCTTTTGGAAAATCAAATAAAACTCTAGGATATTTCTATTTCTCATCAGGATTGGCAACTTATCTATACGGAAACTTACCAATGCAAGGTATTTTTTCTTTAAATATGAAATACTTTTCTAACCTGGTATCTCTTGGAAATAACAGGATACGCAACTTTATTAATTTTGATTTTACGAGTGGGTTAGAAAGAAATAAAGATGAATCCCTTCGATTCGTCAGTGACAACGGATTTTCGGGCTTTAAAAATGATTCAGTATATGGCAAACAGAGATTAATTGTGAGTCTTGAATCTGTTTTGTTCAGTCCTGCCAATATATATGGGTTCAGATTTGCTTTTTTCGGATTTACTGATTTATCCTGGCTTTTTGAAACAAATGAAGCGCATGGAAACGGAATAGACCTTGCTGGTATTGGACTTGGAATAAGGATAAGGAATGACAATCTGGTTTTTAATACCTTTCAGATAAGGCTTGGCTTCTTTCCCAATCCTCCGATCTATTCTAAGATCAATAATCTCACAATTTCAGGAGAACAGGTTCTCAGACCAAATAATTTTGATAGCGGTCCCCCTTCAGTAATTCCATTTAGGTAGTGAACAAAACAATAATAAATTTGTATTAACAATAGTTTTAATTAAAATTCATAAAAATGGCTGTATTAGTTGGAAAAAAAGCACCGGTATTTTCTGCACCTGCAGTAATAAATGGCGGTGAAATCGTAGAAGGATTCTCTCTTGAGCAATACCTTGGAAAAAAATTTGTTGTTTTCTTTTTCTATCCGGCTGACTTTACTTTTGTCTGCCCTACCGAGCTGGTGGCTTTTCAGGAAAAGATGAAAGAATTCGAGGAAAGAAATGTTGCAGTGGTAGCTTGTTCAGTTGATTCACATTTTTCACATTGGAAATGGCTGCAGACTGAATTAAATCAGGGTGGAATAAAGGGTGTTAAGTACCCACTTGTCTCTGATCTCTCAAAAACGATTTCAGAAAATTATGATGTACTCGCCGGTAATTATGATTACTCAGAAACAGGAGAAGTTACATTTAACGGATCACCTATGGCTTACAGAGGTTTATTCCTGATCGATAAAACCGGAACTGTACGACATCAGACGGTTAATGATATGCCTCTGGGAAGAAGTGTTTCCGAAACCCTCAGAATGGTTGATGCGCTTCAGTTTTTTGAAGAGAATGGGGAAGTATGTCCGGCAGACTGGCATAAAGGAGACAAGGGGATGAAAGCGACACAGGAAGGTGTATCAAAATACCTTGCAAAGAAATAGTTTTTACACATTTTATTGAAAAGGTATCCCCAACAAGGATACCTTTTTCTATTTTTGCATTTCAATGCCATAGATATGCTCAATAAGTTTAAAAAGTATATTGCCGAGAAGAACCTGATAAAACCTGCCGACAGAATATTGCTGGCTGTGAGTGGAGGAATTGATTCTATGGTAATGTCGCAGTTGTTTCTGCAATTTGAAAACAAGACAGGAATTGCCCATTGCAATTTTTCATTGAGAGCCGGAGAGTCTGATAAAGACGAGGAACTGGTTCATGAATTTGCAATGAAACACAATATTCCTTTTCATACAATAAAATTCAAAACGGCAGTATTTGCAAGTGAGCAAGGAGTATCTATCCAGATGGCTGCAAGAGAACTAAGATATAAATGGTTCGAAGAAATCATGAAAGAGAATGGGTATAATCTACTGGCAGTGGCGCATAACCTTAACGATAATATTGAAACCCTGCTGATTAACCTTACAAGGGGAACAGGTATAGCAGGGTTAACAGGAATGAAGCCATTCACAAACAATATTATCCGTCCGTTGCTTTTTGCAACACGAAGTGATATTGTTGAGTACTGTAATAGACATAAGATTATTTTTCGTGAAGACAGATCGAACGCAGATACAAAATATACAAGAAACAAAATCAGACATAAGGTAATTCCCCTTTTGAAAGAGATCAACCCGGCAATTGAAACAACACTGAATGATTCCGCTGAAAGATTCACTGGAATAAGCGAGATTGTCAATGAATATATCTCAGAGTTAAGGAAAAAGGTAACCTCAGAAAGAGAAGGTCTTGTAATTTTTAACTCCGAAAAACTTAAGGAATATCTGGATAATTCTACTATAATATTTGAATTGTTTAAACCTTTCGGAATAACCAATTACCAGTTGAATGACCTTATTATGATTATTGAAGGCAAAACAGGAAGTCATATTATAACACCAGAATACAGGATAATAAAAAACAGGAAAGAAATAATTGTATCAGGTGTCGGTGATGAAAATGAATCATATCTAAACATTAGAAGTATTAAAGAATTGAGAGATATTCCCGGAATACTCTCAGCTGACGAAATTGAAAGAACCGGGAAATTTAAGATCTTATCCGGGCATGATTCAGCATGTATAGACTCTGATAAAATTCGCTATCCACTAGTTATAAGGAAGTGGAGATCAGGAGATTACTTTTATCCTTTTGGAATGAGGCAAAAGAAGAAGCTTAGCGACTACTTTGTCGATGAAAAATATTCAAAAATTGATAAGGAAAAAATTCGTATTCTTGAATCGGCCGGAGAGATAGTATGGGTTATCGGGGATAGGATTGATGACAGGTATAAGATAACGCCGGCAACATTAAAAGTTCTGATTTTAAAGGCACAGGGTGCAGGGTACATGGAGCAGGGATGAATCAACGGTTATGTATACCTCTGTCAATCAGAATCAGATCGGCCATTGCGATAGCGGTAGCAGCTTCCACAATTACCGGCATTCTTAAAGCTATGCAAGTATCATGACGCCCCTTTACTTTTAATGTAGTCATCTCACCATCTCTGAAACTAAAGGTATTCTGATCAACGCCTGTTGATGATGTTGGTTTGACAACGACTCTGAAAATAATTTCGTTTCCATTGGTAATTCCGCCATTTATCCCACCAGCATTATTTGTAGCGGTTTTTCCTTTAATGTCAATAAAAGGATCATTATGCTGTGATCCACGCATTGAAGCAGCTTTAAATCCGGCTCCAAATTCAATTCCCTTAATCGCAGGTATTGAAAAAATCAGATGACTAACGGCAGATTCGAAAGAGTAGAAGAAGGGTTCCCCAATAGCAAGAGGAGGATTTTTTACTTTACATTCAATAATTCCTCCGATAGTATCATTAGCTTCAATAGCTTTGGTAAGGGCTTCTTCAATATTTTCTGAGCCTCCTGCAGAAATCAGCTTTGCAATAATTTCTGATGATCCGGAAATCTTTTTTGCGATTACTCCAGCTGCTACCAGGCCCCAGGTAATCCTTCCGGAAAAATGTCCGCTTCCCCGCATATCTGAAAAACCAGAATACTTTTTCTGAGAAACAAAATCAGCATGACCGGGTCTGGGAACATTCCTGAACTCATCATAATCTGATGATATTTTATCGCTGTTTCTGGTTATTAAAGTAACAGGAGCTCCGGTTGTTACGCCGTTGAATACTCCGCTAAGTATTTCAGGCAGATCAGCTTCCCTGCGTTTAGTGGTTCCCCTGCTCCCGCTCTGCCTTCTTTGCAGATCAGGCAGAAAATCATCAGGTTCAACAGTTATACCCGGAGGACACCCGTCAATTACAACACCGATCGCTACACCATGTGATTCACCAAATAACGAAACTCTGAAAATAACTCCTGAAGAATTCATATTTCTATAATTTTTTATTTCTGAATCTTTTATAAAAATCGGTGACCTCTCCGACCGTAACTTTTTTATCCATTGCTTTTCCTATACCCTCAGTAAAGATAAAGTTGATACCAGCGCCTGTTTTCTTTTTATCATGAAGGATAAGCCTGTCAATTTGATCATCTGGAATATTATGGTAATTAAGAAGACCAAATTTATTTAACAGATTAATTATCCTGGTCTTCTCAACTGAACTGATGTAACCTTTTTCAAAGGAAAATTCAGTCGCAATTTCCATACCGGATGCGACAGCAAAGCCATGTTTAAAGAACATATGCATCTCAATTGCATGTCCGTATGTATGTCCGAAATTAAGAATCCTCCTCAATCCGGTTTCCAGCTCATCCTCAGTAACCACGTATGCTTTGAATTTAACAGATCTGGCTATCAGAGCAGTGAGAAGGTCCTTTTCTCTGGCCATTATCTTTGTGAAATTCTGTTCAATAAGATCAAATAACTCATAATCGCCAATTACAGCAGTTTTTATTAACTCGGCCAGGCCAGATAAGTACTCCTGGTCAGAAAGGGTAATTAACATTGAGGTATCGCATATCACAAACTCCGGCTGCCTAATAACTCCAAGCATATTTTTTGTATCACCCAGGTTAACACCGTTCTTTCCTCCGGTACTCGCATCAACCTGCGACAAAAGACTGGTAGAGATATATCCGCATCTTATACCTCTCATATAAATTGATGCAAGGAAACCAGCTATATCACAAACGACTCCTCCACCTACAGCAAGAATAAAACCTGACCTGTCGACACCTTGTAAAAGTAATTGTTCAGCAAGGTATTCAATCACTCCCAGTTTCTTGCTGCTTTCGCCATGGGAAACAGCTATGACAGGCACCTTAGGAAATTTGTCACCATAAAGTCGAAGTACATTGTCGTCTGTAATAATAACCACACCTCTTTCAGGAAGCATTGAGGTTACAGATTCCCAGCTCTCTCCTACAAGTATTTCGGATATAATCCCCGGAGTTTTTATGACTATTTTTTCCAATTGAATAAACTATTGAGGTTAAAATTAAAAAAATCGTGACAATTCAATCTTAATTCTGTGTAAAATGCACATTAAATTTATTTCTCGCTTAATTCCAGCCATCTCATCTCTTTCTCATCCAGCATTTTAACTATTTCTCCATGCCTTATGGATCTTAAATACAATTCCTCAGGACTTATGGCACCAAGAGCCATCTCATTTTCGATCAGGTTTTTTTCTGATTCAAGGTTTTGTATTTCAATTCCAAGTGCTTCAAATTCTTTTTTCTCTTTAAATGTGAGCCCCGGCTTTTTTTCCTTTTTAACCGGAGTTTCGATAGTCAGATCAGAAAGTGATGCTTTTGATGCCTTAACAGCAGCAAGTTTCCTTTCAGTCTCCTCCTGCTTATCCCTTAACTGGGTATAGTTCCCGGGAAAGTCCTTTATAACTCCATCTCCTTTGTATTCGAAGATATGATCGACAACTTTATCCATAAAATATCTATCATGAGAAACAACTATAACACAACCTTTGAACCCGGCCAGATACTCCTCAAGAACATTCAGGGTAAGTATGTCGAGATCATTTGTAGGCTCATCGAGAATCAGAAAATTAGGATTTTTCATCAGGACGGTAAGCAGGTACAAACGTCTTTTCTCACCTCCCGACAATTTTCTGATCAATGTATACTGCTTTTCGGGAGGAAACAGAAAATAATTCATGAATTGAGTGATAGACAAAACAGTACCATCGCTTACCATAACCCTTTCAGCAATATTTTTTACTGCGTCAATTACAGTCATATCGTCGTCAAATTCAATACCCTGCTGCCTGTAATAACCAAATACAATTGTTTCTCCGCGTTCAACAATTCCTTTATCTGGTTCGGTCAATCCGGTAATAATATTCAGCAAAGTGGTTTTACCTGTTCCATTCCGACCGATTAGTCCTGCTTTCTCGAACCTGTTGAACAGGTATGTAAAGTCCTTAAGTACAACCTTATCACCATATGATTTACTTACATTTTTTATTTCGAGGATCTTGCTGCCCATCCTTGAAATATTGACGTTTATATTAATACTCTTATCTTCGGGTCTGTAAGCTGCTTTCTCTTTCAGATCATAAAAAGATTCAACCCTCGATTTTGCTTTATGCCGACGCGCCTTTGGCATTTTTCTCATCCACTCAAGTTCGGTTTTAAGAAGGTTTCTTGCCTTCTCAGTATTCATCTTAGCTGAAACTTCCCTGCTCTGTTTCTTCTCCAGGAAATACTCATAATTACCTTCATACCTGTAAATCTCATTATCAGACAGTTCCAGAATAACATTGCAAACCCTGTCAAGAAAGTACCTGTCGTGGGTGACCATCAAAAGAGTTTTATTGGATTTAATAAGATACTCTTCAAGCCACTCAATCATATCAAGATCGAGGTGGTTGGTAGGCTCATCAAGAATAAGCAGATCTGAATCCTCTACCAGAACTTTTGCAAGAGCAACCCTTTTTTTCTGACCTCCTGACAGAGTTCCAATAATAGCATTCAGATCGGTAAGTTTCAGTTTAAAGAGTATTTGTTTTACTGCCACTTCATAATCCCAGGCTTTGAGATCATCCATCCGCTGTATTAATTCATGGAGCGAATTGTGGTTTTCAGAAAGGATACATTCTTCATACTCTCTGATTGTTTTTACCAACTCGCTGTCAGTAGAAAACAGTTCGTCAATTATTTTGTTGGATTCGATAAGATGAGGAGATTGCTGAAGATATGCTATCTGCAAATCACGTTTGATACTAAGAGACCCCTGATCAGGATTTTCTATTCCGGCAAGTATATCGAGCATTGATGATTTCCCGGCACCATTTACGGCAATCAGAGCAACCTTGTCATCCTTATTGACATTAAGACTAATATTTTCAAAAAGAAGATGATCTCCGATTCTTCTGGCTATGTTATCAGCCTGCAGGTAACTTATCATAATTATTCAATATTGTGCAAAGATAAAAAGTGTTACCTTACCAGCACTATTATTTTAAGCCCTATGACCATTAAAGAAAGATTTAAGAGGACCATAGAGTATTTCATGAAAAACCAGCCGTCTGCTGAAACTGAACTGATTTATCATGAACCTTACGAACTTATTGTTGCCACAATCCTATCGGCACAATGTACGGATAAGAGAGTCAACATGATCACTCCTGCCCTGTTTAAGAAATATCCAAATGCTGAAGCAATGTCAAAAGCTGAACCTGAAGATATTTTCAAATATATCCGATCATGTACCTACCCGAATAATAAAGCCAGACATTTGTCAGGTATGACAAGAATGATCATGACTGAATTTGGAGGAATCTTACCTTCAGAGCCGGAGTTATTGCAGAAACTTCCTGGTGTAGGAAGAAAAACAGCAAATGTTGTAGCATCTGTATTATTTAAGAAACCTGTGATGGCTGTTGACACTCATGTTTTCAGAGTATCGAACAGAATCGGACTAGTAAAAAATGCCAGAACTCCTTTGAGTGTTGAATTACAGCTCACCAAAAATTTTCCTCCTGAAATAATTCGTCAGGCACATCACTGGCTTATTCTGCATGGAAGGTATATCTGCAAGGCCAGAATTCCTCTCTGCGAAGAGTGCGGACTAAATGACTTCTGCAAGTTCTACATGTGGAAGAAAAATAAATTGAAAAAATAATTTAGAAGAGATATAAATAATCTGATTCCAAAACAGAATAAACCATTATTTGCTATTTTTAAAAAGAATTTCTAAAGACCGAAGAAATGGATTATAAAGAACGATACGGGGAGTTGTTAGAGATAAATAAAAAGCTGGAGAAGGAACTCGAATCTCTGCGCTCATCGGCAAGCAGTATAAAGGACACGGATTATCTCAATAAAATAGAAAATGAGTTTGAGAAGTTCGCAGAAATGCTCCAGGAAATGATCTACGAGGTTGATCTGACAGGAAGAATTATATATGGGAACCAGAGAGGACTTAACTTTTTTGGATACTCACGGAATGATCTTGCAAGGGGGCTGAATATTTCAGAACTATTTCCGATGAACTTTCAGAATATGATAATCAATCTGAAAGAGTTAAAATACCCCGGACAAAGCTCAAGCAACGAATATTATGCTAGTAAAAAGGATGGCACTTACGTACCGATAGTAACACATTCGTTTGCAGTATTTCATGATAACAAAATCGTCGGATACAGGGGGGTAATAACAGATATAAGTAAACAAAAAGAATTTGAAAATCAGATTGAAAGAGAAAAAGCCTTTCTTGAATATCTGATCGATTCAACTCCGGCAGCAATTGCTATTACTGACAATACAGGAAAAATAACAATTGTGAACAAAGAGTTCTCAAGCCTGTTCGGATACACTCAGGATGAAGCAATAAATAATCAGATTGATGACCTGGTGGTGCCTGAGGATTTGAAAGAAGAGGCAATGAGAATAGATAGTCTCGAGTCAATAAACAGAAAAGATACCATTCATACAATAAGAAAAGACAAATTCGGAAACAGGATACATGTTTCGCTTGTTGCCACCACAGTAGTAATGAACAATGAAGTTATTGCCCAACTTGGTATTTATAGGGATATTACTCTCGAAAGAAAGAATATGCTTCTACAGGAGATTCTTTATAACATATCAACTGCGGCATTAAAACAGTATGATATTAAAGAGATTTATCCGACTATTGTTCATGAATTAAGTAAGATTTGGGATACAAATAATTTTTTCATTGCTCTGTATGATAAAGAAAGTGAGACTGTTTCTTTTCCTTTCTTTGCTGACGAGAAGGACAATTTTAATAAAATTCCAATCCAAAAAACGATTACAGGATGGGTAATCCATAACAACAAATCTGTACTGCTTAAACTAAATGATCTTAAAATTCTTGAGGAAAACGGTGACATTGATCTTGTTGGCACTCCATGTAAAGTATGGATGGGTGTTCCTTTGAAAGTTGAAAGTGACATAATTGGTGTGATGTGTCTGCAGGATTATAAGGATGAAAACAAATTTTCTCAGGAAGATCTCTATGTTCTTGATTTTATAGCAAATCAGATTGCTATTGCCATACAGCGAAGAATGATGCTTGATAACCTCATAGTTGCACGCCAGAAAGCTGAAGAAGCAGCCCAGTCGAAACAGCTATTCATGTCAACTATGAGCCACGAGATAAGAACACCACTGAATGAGGTGATTGGGATAACCAACCTTCTCTTACAAGGCATTCCCCGAGATGATCAAATGGATTTTATCAAGACACTCAAGTTTTCGGGAAATCATCTTCTCACTCTGGTAAATGATGTTCTCGATTATAATAAGATAGAATCTGGTAAAATTATTTTCGAACAAACCCAGTTTAATCTAAGTGATTTTCTCGATGAGATAATGAGGTCCTATTCATTCAGGTCAATTGCGAAACAACTTAAATTCGATATCAAAAAATCAAGCAACCTTCCTCAGGAAGTTATTGGCGATCCGATCAGGTTGAATCAGATCCTCTCCAACCTCCTCTCTAATTCCATGAAATTCACTAATGAAGGTAGTATTACAGTCCTTGTTAAAGAATTGAACCGGGTGTCGAATCACTCAAAAATAGAATTCACAGTAACAGACACAGGTATTGGAATTCAAAAAGACAGACTTTCAGCAATTTTTGACAGCTTCACCCAGGCAGCTGCTGATACCACCAGACACTATGGAGGTACTGGAATGGGCCTTGCTATCTGTAAAAAACTAATTGAGCTGCAGGGAGGTACAATTACTGTCGAAAGTGAGTCTGGAAAAGGGTCAACTTTCAGGTTTGCCTTATCTTTTGGTGTATCAGAAACAGCAAGTCAGGAAAGAGCTGTCGAAGTACCTGAAAATTATACCGGACTTGAAGGTAAAAAGATTCTCGTGGCTGAAGACAATAAAATTAACTTCTTTGTCGCAAACAAATTTCTGGTTGGCTGGGGTGTAACTGTCACACATGCAGAAAATGGACAAATAGCTCTTGACAAACTTGATACAGATGATTTTGATATGATACTGATGGATTTGCACATGCCTGTTATGGATGGTATTGAGGCAACCAGAATTATCAGGAAATCTGATAACTCCAGGTTAAAGAATATTCCAATTGTTGCACTCACAGCAGCTATAATGTCTGAAAGTCACGACAAAATAGAGGACCTGAATATTGATGATTATGTTCTGAAACCCTTTAAGCCTCATGATCTGTTTGACAGGATCAGGAAGCATATTAGATAAAGGCCACAGGCTGTTGCCTCTTATTTTATACAATTATTACTGATGAAATCGGAGGCCCTTTTATTTCCGAGGCTCAGGGATTTTCTGAAATCGTGACAGGCATCATCTACTTTCCCGGAGTTAAGCAATCCGATACCCTTATTAAGCCAGGTATCTGAGTTTGACGGTTTAAGATCGAGCGACATACTGTAATCTTTAATTGCAAGATCCCAGGATTTTGAAACAAAATAAGAATTTGCTCTGTCAATATAGCACTCAGGATCATTTGGATGCAGCTTAAGGTTGGTTGAAAAATATTCGAGAGCTTTTAAATTGTCACCTGAGGCAGACTCAACTTTACCTGCCAGACTGAGAGCGTTTTTATTTTCCGGGTATAAATCAAGATATTTTTCAATGTCAGAGAGCGCTTTGACTGTTTCGCCGGTTTTCCTGTAACATTCAGCTCTGAGAATATACAATTCAGCATCAGGAACTCCCGAACCAATCAGCTGCGAATAAATTACTGACGCTGCTACCTGATTTGAAGCACCCGTATGTGCTTTTGCCAGTAAACCTAAGTATTTTTCATTCCCCGGATACTGGAGAGTTAACCCGGAGATCACTTTAATTACTTCAGAGTACTTGCCTGCTGCGAGGTTGATAAGTGCTTCAGCATAAAGAATATCATCATTAAGCGGATTATTTTGTTTCAATTCAGACAAAACAGCTTTTGATTCATCGGCTTTTCCAGCGGAGATATAATATTCTATTTCCGAAAGACTTTTTTCAGTGCTGCTGTACCACTCCTTTTTCCAGAACTGTCGCCATTCGGACCTGTTTTCAATAACTCCGAATGCCGGGTCAAGCATAATCTCTTGTTCACCTTTTCTGAAGGAAGAGTTAAGATTTAATTCCAGATGATATAAAGCAGTTCCTGCGTCTCCTTTCAGGGAATAGATCCTTGCAAGTCCGTATTCCCCTGAGGAAGCAGTTAACTTATTGGCTTCGTTATAATCGCTTAAGGCAGCTGAATAATTTCCATTAAGAATGTTTGCTTCAGCTCTTTGTGTAAAATATCCGCTTTCCTTTGTTTCAGAAATGGCTCTGTCAAGCAAGCTAATTGCAAGATCATGTTTACCTTCTTCAGTTAATGCCCTTGCCTTGAGAATATAGTAAACTGTTTTTTGTCCGAAAACAGTTCCCGTTACAACCAAAATCAAAACCAGAGTTAATATTTTCTTCATCTTAAAAGTTCTACAAAATCATTTTGTCTTCACACTATTCACCTTTGCATCTGCAGTTGTAATAACATGAACGAAACCCGAGATATGGAATAATTCAAGTCCTGAAATTCGCCTTTCGTATACATCGCACTGATAAAAATAAACTCCGGGAGAAACTATTTTCCCCTTATATGTACCGTCCCATTCAATCCTGGGTTCCTCTGTTTTGAAAATCATCATACCATCTCTGTTAAAGATCCTGAAATCTACCTTTTCGACCAATCCTGATGTTTTGGCTACCAGTTTATCATTAATATTATCTCCAT
The DNA here is from genome assembly GCA_025350595.1 of Bacteroidota bacterium. Lineage (GTDB taxonomy): Bacteria > Bacteroidota > Bacteroidia > Bacteroidales > VadinHA17 > LD21. The sequence continues at coordinate 20,971 of JANXXP010000202.1, read as the reverse complement.
TAGGTGTAAATACATTAGGAATTTCATAAAAATTACAGGAATCAACGCAAACCATAACCGGATTCTGACTCTCGTTACCATGAATATCGAATGCTGTAACAGCATAACAACCTGCTATTGTTTCTCCTGGATGATGCTTATATGTGAAGATATTTTTATCATTAATAGTCGTAATTAAGGAAAGACTTTCCGCAGAACTCATTTTAGCATATACTTTATAACCTGCAACATCACTAAAACAAGCTGTATCGGTAATTGCCCAGGAAATATTATTATAAAGGCTATCGCATTTGCTTATAACACTAACCTGGGGCTGACATGGCGGCTCATTATCAACAGGAGTAGTACATACTGATTCTGAAAAGTTAATAAGATTTTTGGGGAGATTTGCAGAGCTGTACCCACCCATGGAGCGTACTAAATAGCAATACGACTTGCCATTCATCAAACCATTGTCGGTAAAAGTCAACTGGTTGGTTGAGCCAACTGAATCGTACACCATTGTTGTTTCATTTAGCCTAAAGAAGTCGTACCTGGTATTAATCCATGGCACATTCCTGTTTATAACAAATCGTGCTTTTTTATCACCAGGGGAAATAGTCAGAAATACAGATGAAGCATATCCGGGTTCTCCAACCAGAAATCTGTTACCCGATTCATTATTCCATAATTCAATTTTGTAAATATATCCTGATGATTGAGTATTTAGAAGAGTGTCTGTCAGAATGGTATCATTAAGATTAATAGTAGGTATTGATTTTATTTGCTGATAAGTTGTTCCACCTACTCCGCTCGCTCTGTAAATCAGGTATTCAAATGGTCCGTGAACATTTGGTATTGTATCGAGCCGCAATGGTTTTTTCCATGAGAGAAATATAGCACCATTAACAGCATCGGTGCTTCTGACACTAACATTTCTTACAACAGGTACTCCGGAAACTAATGTAGATGTAATTTCGTTTGAGGCTTTACTTTCAGTACCGTTTGGATAAACAGCTACTATCCTGTATGTATATTCTTTACCGAACTGAAGGCCTTGTCCGTTATCAGAATCGGGATAAGAAGTTTTTGAGCTCCCATCAATATACCCTACTTTTTTAAATCCTGTAGATGAAGGTATTCCTGCGGTGCATGAATCGGGATTAAATGTTGAGGCGCCTTCTCTTCTGTAGATGCTAAATCCGGCTATTACGCTGGTACCATAATCTGCCCACGATAATCTGATCAGTTTGCCTTCCGGAACTGCATTCAGTACTTTAGGTGATGGTCCAAGCACTTTAATTTTCATATGACTGATATCGGAGAGTTTAACATCGGGATTATCGTCCTCTGATTTGAAAATCACATCATATGGTTGATTCCTTACTGCGTCGTGACAAGGCACCCAGGTGAATCTTGAAGACGCCCGACCAGCAACTGAATCTACTTTAGTAAATTGAGCAGGACAAGAACCAAGCCGGAATACACCAGAAGTAGATTTGAGAGTTAAATGGTCGTTATTTATATCTGATGCTGAAAAAATGAAATTAACAGCCTGGCCTGCCTCAACACAATAATCAGACAGAGGGCCATTGACAGGAGGTTTATTGTTAGTGGTATATACATCGATCTGCATATCACGTTCTACATACCCTATTTTCTTACCGTTTCGCCACTCCTGTATCTCCATAGCTACGTTAAAAGCGCCTGTGTCAGCCGGAGTGTCCCATATTAGATCGCCGCTTATGGAATCAACTCTTATTGAATGTGTTGCCGGAGGCAGCGTATATCCTTCGATGGGTTTTCCATCATCACGTGTACATACTGTGAGCTTATATGAAAGACTATCACCATCCGGGTCAAATGCACCGGGATTATGAATAAACACATAGTGATAAGCGGCTTTATCGTAAGGTGGATTGAGAAGAATAGGCGTGCTGTTACGTCCCATTGCCGGATTGACAGTAAGTATAGTCGACATGGAAAACATAACATTCACTGAATTAGGAATATTCTTTACATTGGCGTTACGGTTAGGATCCTGTACGACAATTTTATAAACTCCCGGACCTGGATAGGTATGAATGATTTTATAAACATTCCTCCTGTAGTAATTAGGAAGGGTGAGCATGCTGATACGAGGGGCTGTGGATATTGTGTTATCACCCCATTCCACATCGAGGGTGGGTCGGTCAGCAAAACTTAAAGTATAGGTGAATGTAGTTATCGTTATTTCATAACTAAGATCAGACAACTGCACATAAGTAATTTCTCCGGCACGATTGTGGGTTGCATTCACCGTAACAAAACAAAATAAAAACGAAAGCAGTAAAAAAAGTTTCCTTCCAATAAGATTTTTCACGGTTGAATTATTTTATTTTAAAAGTCTGTTCAGTTAAATCAGAGGTGAGCTTTAATCCTTCTTCGAAATCATTTATCTTAACGATCAGCATATTCGACATATCGCTGTAGAGACCAATCATAATAAGGTTTTTTACAGTGATAGTTTCAGGTTGTTTTCCTGCGCCATACTCAAGAATCATACTAATCTGATTATCAGCAAGATTCATTTCTTTCAATTTTCCAGAAAGCTGTTCTTCATTTACTTTTATTACAATTTTCTCTTTCAGATACTTCTCCATAACGTCTCTGGAAGCAGAATTGTTATCCGAAAACTGTTTAATTTGAATATCTCCTGCTTCGAGATGGCAATCGCGCAGAAAATCATCAAAATACATTCTTATAAATACTTTGTAAGATTTCATTTCCGGAACATAATCAATACTCGTCATTGTGACATGTACCGGATGAAATAAAAACCATATTGAAAAAAAGAGTATTCTGAACATTTTTCTCAGTTAATGGTCATAAATTAACATCAAAAATCAGACCAATTTTTGGTCAGTCTTTTATGCTTACACGGTCTTTCAGATATTGAACCGAACCTACCTCTATAAATGAAAATCCTGACCCTCCTGAAAAGTTACCGGCAAGCACAACAATTATATCATCGCTCTTAAGGTTATGTGTTTTAACCATGCTTTTTAAAGCAATGTGCAAAAACTCATCAACCGATTTTCTTCTTTCCTGAAAACTCGCATATACCCCATAAGAAAGAGCCATTTCGCGCATAGTACTTTCAAGGTAACATTGTGCAAGAATCAGGTTGATTCCTCTGTATGAAGCCATGTCACGAATAGTTCTTCCTCCTGTAGTATCAGCAATAATTCCCCTGGCTCCGATTCTGAATGCAGTTTTAACAGCTACTTTTGCCAGGTAAGCCGATATTTCACCAGTAACATTCAGGTAAGGAATATCCATGAACTTTTCTTTATTCTTTTCAACCTCAAGAGCTACCTTTGTCATTGTTTTTACTGCCTCAACCGGATATTTTCCATTTGCAGTTTCCCCGCTGAGCATAATTGCATCGGTTTGTGTATAAATTGCATTTGCTATATCACTAACCTCAGCACGTGTAGGCCTTGGGTTAGTTATCATTGAATGAAGCATCTGCGTTGCAACTATAACCGGTTTTCTACTAATGATACATTTCGTTATTATCATTCTCTGGATACCCGGAATTTTCTCGTAAGGAATTTCTATTGCAAGATCTCCCCTTGCTACCATGATTCCATATACATTATCAAGGATATCATCTATATTATCAACACCTTCCTGGTTTTCAATCTTTGCAATTATCTTGATCTTGCTTTTAAAAGAATTAAGAACTGCCTGGACATCCATCACATCCTGTCTTGATCGAACAAATGAATGGGCAATAAAATCAACGTCATTCTTAACTGCCATTTCAATAAAAGCTTTGTCCTTTTCAGTAAGTGAAGGAAGGGTTATTTTTACACTTGGGATGTTAACACTTTTTCTTGATCCCAGAATAGCATCATTATCAATAATGCATTCCAGAGCAGTGCCCTTTTTTCTCAAAACCCTTAGTTCAATCTCCCCGTCATCAATAAGAATAACTGACCCAAGAGGAATATCCGATGAAAAAGTTTCATAACTAACATGAATTGCCTCACTGCTGCTCTTCTTAGTCGGATCTCCAATAATACTGATCTCACTGCCCTTTTTGAGTACAATTGGTTCATCACAGACAGTAGTTCTTATTTCAGGGCCCTTCGTATCAATAAGTATTGCAATTTTATCAGATACCTCACGTACATTTTTTATTATTTTTAGTGCACCTTCAATATTTAAATGGGCCGAGTTAATCCTCACCACATCCATACCAGCTTCATAAAGTTCTTTAATAAATTCAGCTTCGCAGTTTCTGTCCGAAATAGTTGCTACAATTTTTGTTCTTTTTCTGTCCATAAATTATTTATTCTTTGAATTTACAATTGCAATAAGCGCTTCAACAGCAAGTCTGTAACTATCCAGTCCAAAGCCCGATACGCTTCCAGCACAGTTTCTGCCGATCAGACTTGTATGCCGGAAATCCTCACGTGCTGAAATATTTGTAATGTGAACTTCAACTACTGGCGTAACTATTGCTGCAATTGCATCGGTAATAGATACTGAGGTATGTGTATACCCGGCAGCATTAAGAATTATTCCTTCAAAAGTAAATCCGACTTTCTGAATTTCATTTATTATTTCACCTTCAATATTCGATTGAAAATATTCAAAACGAATATCAGGGAATCGGGATTTTAGTATCAGAAAGTAATCTTCAAATGAGGAGTGCCCGTATTTATCAGGCTCTCTGGTGCCAAGCAGATTAAGATTCGGCCCATTGATAATTTTTATTTGCATCTGATGATGAGTTTATTCCGGAATTTAAAATATTAAATGTTTCAAAATAATTATTTGTAAAAATAGGCAAAAAATATTTAAGGACATGAACAGAATGAACAAGAGATACTTTGTGTTACTTTGTGTTCATTAATTAGAGAAATGAGTCTTACCTGGAAGCAATCGTTCAGAAATTTCGAAACATATCTCAGACTTGAGAAATCATTGTCGGAGAACAGTGTTGAAGCATATCTTTCCGATGTTTCAAAACTGGAAAAATATTTCACCGAATCGGGAAGTGACAATATTCCGACTAAAGTAACATATTCCGATCTTAAAGGATTTATATTATGGTACGGAGCTGAAAACAATAATGCAAGAACGCAGTCGAGAGTACTTTCCGGTATCAGGGCTTTTTATAAATTCCTGTTAATCGATGGAGAAATTGATGAGAATCCGTCTTCTTTGATTGAATCCCCAAAAATCGGACTCAAGCTTCCTGAAGTTCTGTCGGTACTTGAGATAGATAGCATGATTGCTGAAATTGACCTGAGTAAACCGGAAGGGCACAGGAATAAAGCAATCATAGAAACGCTTTACGGATGCGGGCTTCGTGTATCTGAACTTGTAAATCTAAGGCTGACCGATATCCATTATGGTGAAGGTTTTGTAATTGTAACCGGAAAAGGTAATAAACAAAGACTTGTTCCTGTAAGCGGTAAAGCCCTGAAGGAGATAGATATATATAAAAAGGACAGAGACTGTCTTTCAGTAATTCACGATCAGAACGTACTTTTTCTTAACAGAAGGGGGTCAAAACTTACGAGGGCAATGATATTCACAATAATAAAAGATCTTGCAGCAAAAGCCGGTATAAGAAAAAACATCCATCCTCATACTTTCAGACACTCCTTTGCGACACACATGATAGAGGCTGGCGCTGATCTGCGAGCGGTACAGGAAATGCTGGGACATGAGTCTATCTTAACTACTGAAATATACACCCACATCGACAGAAGTTATCTGAGGGATACCCTGATTATGTTTCATCCGAGGGCGTAAGGATTACTTAGAACAGAACTAGTTTAAATTTTCACCCGTCTGTTCCCCTGTGTTTCTTTCCATCCGTGTTTTTTTTTGCCCCCTGCCCATATGTTTCTTTACATTCTTTTTTTTGCCCCCTGCCCCCTAAAGGGGGTTTTAATTACCTATTATTTATGCTGTCTTCTACATCATAAATAATACTTATAATTTTCTGTATATATGCGTTTTAGTCCCCCTTTAGGTGGGTTGGGGGGCAAATTCAATAAGTTATCATCACCCCTCTTTTCAGAATTTCATTTTTTAATATTAACTTTGCACCTAATTTTGCAAAATCAATAAATTAATAAATTCTCAAAAAATAAAATTATGTCACAAGTTAAAAGAGTCTACTCCTTTGGAAAGAAAACAGCCGAAGGTAAAACCGAAATGAAGAACCTCCTTGGAGGAAAAGGTGCAAATCTTGCAGAAATGTGTCTGTTGGGTTTACCTGTTCCGGCCGGTTTCACGATTACTACAGAAGCCTGCAATGAGTACTATAAAAACGATTGTACTCTTCCTGCCGATCTGATGCCCGAAGTATGGGCTGCTATGAAAAAGACTGAAGAGACTATGAACATGAAGTATGGAGATGCAGGAAATGCACTGCTTGTTTCATGCCGTTCAGGGGCCCGCAGTTCTATGCCAGGTATGATGGATACAGTTCTCAACATAGGTCTTTGCTCTGCAACTATCCCCGGCTTTCTTAAGAAAACCAACAACCCACGTTTTGTATGGGATTCATATCGTCGTCTGATTATGATGTATGCTGACGTAGTTATGGAGAAAGCTGAAGGCATTGATCTTGGCGAAGGAAAAGGAATCCGTAAGCAGCTTGATGAGAAACTTGATGAATTTAAGAAACAAAAAGGTTATAAATCAGATACAGAAATCTCTGCTGATGAGCTAAAAATACTTGCTGAAGATTTCAAAAAAATAGTTCTGAAGGCGCTTGGCAAACCTTTCCCTGATGATGCAAAAGAACAGCTTGAAGGAAGTATTAAAGCTGTATTCAAAAGCTGGAATGGGAAGAAAGCTGTTTCATATCGTCGTATTGAAGGCATTCCGGATGATTGGGGAACAGCTGTTAACGTACAAGCGATGGTATTTGGTAACATGGGTGACACCTCAGCTACAGGTGTTGCATTCACACGTAACCCTGCAACAGGTGAGAACCTTTTCTATGGTGAATGGCTTGTAAATGCTCAGGGAGAAGACGTTGTTGCCGGTATCCGCACTCCAAGTCCTCTTAACGATGATACAAAAAATGATCAGAACAGACATCTTCACAGTATGCAGGAAGCTATGCCAGGCACTTACAAAGAGCTTTGGGATATCCGCAATATACTTGAGAAGTCGTTCCACGACATGCTTGATATTGAATTCACAATTCAGGAAGGTACTCTCTATATGTTACAGTGCAGGGTTGGCAAAAGAACAGGTACTGCTGCTGTAAATATGGCAATGGATATGCTTCACGATAAAGTGATTGATGAGAAAACTGTTGTTATGCGAGTTGACCCGGCTCAATTAGACGAACTTCTTCACCCTATCTGCGACCCTGCTGTTGAAAAGAAAGTCAGTGCAGTTGTCAGAGGTCTGCCTGCTGGTCCTGGTGCTGCAGTTGGAAGAGTTGTATTTAATGCCGAAGATGCAGTAGCATGGTTCCGTAAAGGTGAAAAAGTTATTCTTCTCCGTGAAGAGACCAACCCTGAAGATGTTGAAGGAATGCGCGCTGCAGAAGGTATCCTTACCGCACGTGGGGGTATGACTTCACACGCTGCGCTCGTTGCACGCGGATGGGGTAAATGTTGTATTGTAGGTGCCGGCGGTCTTCATGTTGATTCAGCAAAAAAGATTTGCAAAATAGCAGGATCAGACCATATTATTAAAGAAGGTGATTTTCTTACTCTCAACGGAACAAAAGGTAATGTTTATTTAGGAGCTCTTACACTTATGGATGCTTCAGAAAACCCACGTTTCAGAGAATTCATGACAATCGTTGATAAATTCCGTAAAATGGGTGTCAGAACGAACGCTGAAACTCCGGAAGATGCAACTATCGCCCGTAATTACGGCGCTGAAGGTATCGGTCTTTTCCGCACAGAGCATATGTTTTACGGTAAAGGATCAGAACAACCTCTCTTCCTTCTCCGTAAAATGATTCTAAGTGCTAATGAAACCGAGCGCCGCAAAGCACTCGATGAACTGTTCTCCTTTGTTAAAAAAGACATGAAAGCTACCATGGCAGCCATGGACGGATTACCTGTAACATTCAGACTTCTCGATCCTCCGCTTCATGAGTTCGTACCCCAGGGAGCAGAAAAGCAGGAAGAACTTGCAAAAGCTCTTGGTATTAAGAAAGAAGATGTTGCTAAACGTGGTGAGGCTTTACATGAATCAAACCCAATGATGGGACACCGTGGAGTACGTCTTGGTGTAACTTTCCCTGAAGTAACAGAGATGCAGATCAGAGCTATGCTCGAGTCTTCTGTTGAGCTTATTAAAGAAGGGAAGAAACCTCATCCTGAATTGATGGTACCGGTTACTTGCGAGGTTGCAGAGCTTGACTTTACTAAAAAAGTATTTGATAGAGTATATGCAGAGGTTTGCAAAAAATTCGGAGTAAAAGAGATCGCCTGCAAATATGGAACAATGATTGAAATTCCACGTGCTTGTCTTCTGGCTGACCGTATGGCCAAAAGTGCTGAATTCTTTTCATTTGGTACCAACGACTTAACACAGATGACCTTTGGATTCAGCCGCGATGATACCGGAGGTTTCCTTCATGATTATCTTGACAAGAAGATTCTTGCATCAGACCCGTTCCAGACAATTGATCAGGATGGAGTTGGACAGCTTATCAAAATGGCTGTTGAGAAAGGTCGTGCTACAAGACCAGATCTTAAAGTTGGTATTTGCGGTGAACAGGGTGGTGATCCTGCTTCTGTTGAATTCTGTTTCAAGGCAGGCTTATCCTATGTAAGCTGTTCCCCTTTCAGAGTTCCAATAGCAAGACTGGCTGCTGCCCAGGCTTCAATTAAATTTGGTAAATAAACTATTTTATAATAATAGAAAAGGGTTCTGCCAGAAGCGGAACCCTTTTTTCTTTAATGTCTGATTTAACTAACTTATGATAAAACCTAAAATTCATTTGACTCTTATAAGACCTCTGAAAAGCGGTTTACCCTATGATGAACATCATTAATTTTATAAAAAAATAGGGTTATCTTTAGCTATTATTGCTGTAAGGATTGTTAAGCATTAATTGCGGACAATTTTAAACAAAAATTCTCATTATGATTACTGCACAGAACTTATTAGAATATGGCATAACTGAACCTCTTGAAATACTATATAATCCTTCATTTAATGAACTTTTTGCAGAGGAAACAAAACCCGGTCTGATTGGATACGAAAAAGGTATTATAACCAGAACAGGTGCCGTTTCAGTTGATACCGGAATATTCCACGGACGTTCTCCAAAAGATAAGTACGTTGTTATTGACGACAAATCCCGCAATACGGTCTGGTGGAAATCCGAAATGGCAAAAGTTTCTGATAATAAACCTATTTCACAGGATATCTGGAATCATTGTAAAAATATTTCAGCAAAACAGTTATCCGGAAAAAGATTATTCGTGGTTGATTGTTTCTGCGGGGCCAATGAGAATACAAGGTTAAGCGTCAGATTTATTATGGAGGTAGCGTGGCAGGCTCATTTCGTGAAGAATATGTTTATCAGGCCGGAACCGAAAGAACTCGATAATTTCAAACCTGAATTTGTTGTACTTAATGCATCAAAAGCAACTAATCCTGATTGGCAAAAACAGGGACTCAATTCCGGGAACTTTGTCTTCTTCAATCTTACAGAAGGGATGTCAGTTATTGGAGGTACATGGTATGGAGGAGAAATGAAAAAAGGGATATTCTCCATCATGAATTACTATCTGCCACTCAAAGGGATAGCTTCGATGCACTGTTCTGCGAATGTTGGTAAAAAAGGAGATACTGCGATATTCTTCGGGCTGTCAGGAACCGGAAAAACAACCCTTTCCACAGACCCAGACAGGGCGCTTGTAGGCGATGATGAACATGGTTGGGATGATGAAGGCATTTTTAATTTTGAAGGAGGCTGTTATGCGAAATGTATCAAGCTGAGTAAAAAAAATGAGCCTGATATCTTCAATGCAATAAGGCGCGATGCTCTTCTCGAAAATCTTGTTGTTCTTTCTGATGGCACAATAGATTTTAACGATTCCTCTAAAACTGAAAATACGCGAGTTTCATATCCTATTTACCATATAAATAACATTATAAAACCTGTTTCCAAAGCGGGTCACGCAAAAAAAGTCATATTCCTGTCTGCGGATTCATTTGGGGTATTACCTCCGGTCAGTCGACTTACTGAAGAACAAACCAGGTACTATTTTCTAAGTGGTTATACAGCAAAGATAGCTGGAACCGAAAGAGGAATCAAAGAACCTGTTCCATCTTTCTCAGCCTGTTTTGGGGCAGCTTTCCTAATGCTCGACCCAATTACTTACGCTAAAGAACTTACCAGAAAAATGATAGCCCATAATGCCGAAGCCTGGCTGGTAAATACCGGATGGATGGGAGGTCCTTACGGGATTGGAACAAGAATTGATCTGCCCTCTACCAGAATTATTATTAACGCCATTCTGGACGATTCTATAAAAAATTGCGAATTCAGCACTCTACCTGTCTTCAATTTAAGCATCCCCACAAAAATTGAAGGAGTCGATGATAATATTCTTGATCCTGCTAAATCATGGAGTGCACCTGCAAAATGGCATGTTGCTGCAACTGATCTGGCATTAAAATTTATTAATAACTTCAGTAAGTTTACTGTGAATAAAGAAACTGCAAAACTTGGCGAACACGGACCAAGGATCTGACATTGACAGGATTTGTTATTATTCCTATATTTGTATTAAGTAACCAATTTCAGAAATGAGTATTATTAGTATACTATTGGCAATTATTGGAGCTTACCTGCTCGGATCGATTCCAGCAGCGGTTTGGATTGGCAAAGCTTTTCACAATATTGATGTGAGGGAACATGGAAGCGGAAATGCAGGTACAACAAACACCATAAGGGTACTTGGCTGGAGAACCGGGATCCCGGTTCTTATGATTGATGTTGCAAAAGGCTGGCTCGCTACAATGCTTCCTGTTTTTTTAAAACTTGCAGAACCAGACAGCTCTCTTTTAACGAACCTGCAAATCATTTGCGGTGTAATTGCAATAGTGGGACATATATTTCCTCTCTTTGCCGGATTCAGAGGAGGGAAGGGAGTTGCCACAGTATTCGGAGTACTTCTAGCAGTGAAGTTTTCCCTTACAATATCATGCTTCGCAGTATTCCTTGTTGTTCTTTTGTCTACCGGAATTGTGTCCGTTTCCTCAATGAGCGCAGGACTGGCATTTCCAATACTTCTCTTTACTGTTTTTGACTCACCATCAGTTGTGTTCAAGGTATTTTCTGTTTTGGTGGGTATCGCATTAATCGTCACTCACAGGAAAAATATACAGAGACTTCTCAAAGGAGAGGAGAAAAAACTCATTAATTTTGGCATAAAAAAGAAACCAGTCAACTAGGTTACAAGGATATTTTACACTTTATTTAATTCATAATATCATGGAAAAAAGTTTAAAAGGAACAAAGACCGAAAAAAATCTTCTGAAGGCTTTTGCAGGAGAATCACAAGCCAAGAACAGATATGAATTTGCTGCCAAAGTTGCCAAAGAAGAAGGTTATGAACAGATTGCAGCTATTTTTCTTGAAACCGCTCTTCAGGAACAGGTACATGCAAAGCGATTTTTTAAGTTTCTGGAAGGTGGTATGCTGGAAATAACAGCATCATATCCTGCTGGTAAGATTGATACCACAAAAGGGAACTTGCTTGCAGCTGCTGAAGGTGAACATGAAGAGTGGACCGATCTGTATCCCTCATTTGCAAAGGTTGCAGAAGAAGAAGGCTTTAAAAGTATTTCAGTTGCTTTTAAAGCTATTTCAGAGGCTGAAAAAGGCCATGAAAAAAGATACAGAAAACTTCTTGAAAATGTAATGCAGGATAAGGTTTTCCAGCACGATGAAAAAGTTTTCTGGTATTGCAGAAAATGCGGATATATTCACTTCGGTACAAAACCATTGAAGAATTGCCCTGCATGTTTGCATCCTGAGGCTTATTTTGAATTGTTGCCGGATAATTATTAATCACAATCAATGACAGATCCAAAAGAGATTCTCGATATGATTAAATGCCGGCAAAGCGACCGAAAATATAGCGATAAACCTGTTGAGAAGGAGAAAGTCGACAGGATTCTTGAAGCCGGAAGAATGGCGCCTTCTGCATGTAATGCACAGCCATGGAAGTTTATAGTTGTTGATAATCCTGAATTACTCGGAAAACTTGCAGAAGCAGCATCAGCAAAGCTTCTTGGAATGAATATGTTTGTATCCCAGGCGCCACTGATGATTGTCATCGTAAGAGAAAGTCCGAACTTCAGTTCTAAAATCGGAGCAACTATTAAAAACAAGGATTATTCTCTTATTGATATTGGCATTGCATCTGAGAATATATGTCTTCAGGCAAAGGCTGAAGGAATTGGTTCCTGTATGCTTGGCTGGTTTGATGAAATGATGGTAAAGAATATTCTTGAAATTCCACGGTCAAAAAGAGTGGAACTAATTATAACTCTCGGATATTCTCTGAGTGATAAGAGGGAGAAAAGAAGGAAACCAGCTGAGGAGACGGTTGCGTATAATAAGTACTAATACCCTCATCTCCGCTGGCAACTCCCGCTATTTTGCCCCCCCTGCCACCCTAAAGGAGGGTTTTGGGGGTCAGTTTAGTTTTTCCAGCGCAGCCTTAATCCTATTTACTGCTTCCACCAGTAGTTCATCAGCTGTAGCATATGATATTCTGATACAGTCGGGTGCTCCGAAAGCATCACCGCCTACAACAGCAACCTGTGCTTTATCGAGAAGATATAATGCGATATCATCTGAATTGTTAATTTTTGTTTGTCCGTCTGACTTACCAAAGAAGTAGCTGATATCAGGCATAACATAAAAAGCACCCTGGGGAACACTTACTTTAATTCCCTTTACCTCTTTTAACAGACCACAGATAAGATTACGGCGGCGAAGAAATGCTTCTTTCATTATCTGTTTTGAATTATCCTTACCTTGAACAGCAGCCAGAGCTGCACGCTGTGCTATTGAGCAGACACCCGAAGTGAACTGTCCCTGCAACTTATCACACGCTTTTGCAATCCACAGAGGAGCGCCAATATAGCCTATCCTCCACCCTGTCATTGCATATCCTTTCGACACACCATTAACAGTTATTACCCTGTCATATATAAAGTTGAAAGAGGCCATACTTACATGTTCGCCTGTAAATATTATATGCTCATAAATCTCATCTGAAATAATAAATAAACCTTCATGTTTTTCAACAATCCTGGCGATTTTCTCCATCTCACCCCGGTTGTATACCATTCCAGTCGGGTTCGAAGGGGAATTGAAAATGATCAATCGTGTTTTTGAAGTTATGGCAGCTTCAAGCTGTTCAGGTTTTATCTTGAAATCATTCTCTATTGATGCTGAAATAACCACAGGTTTTCCTTCGGCGAAAATAACCTGATCATAGTAGCTGACCCAGTACGGTGCCAGAATTATTACTTCATCACCAGGATTAACTATTGATAGAATTACATTTATAAGTGAATGTTTTCCACCGGCTGAAACAATTATCTGGTCTGGAGAATAAGTTAATCCATTCTCGTCTTTGAATTTTTTAGAAATCGCTTCACGCAGATCAGCGTAACCCGGGACAGGAGGATACTTTGAATAGTTATCATCAATAGCCTTCTTGGCAGCTTCCTTAATATAATCGGGAGTATTGAAGTCGGGTTCACCAAGGCTAAGACTTATAATATCAATTCCTTTTGCTTTCAATTCCCTGCTCTTCTGAGCCATGGCAAGGGTCTGCGAAACTGATAACGATTTGATTCTGTCTGATAAGTATTCCATATCTTCAATTATATAGTTACGGATAATATTAAAAAGAGTAAAACCAAATGTAGGAAGTTAATCTGAAAAATCATTAAAGAGATTTCGGATTTCGGATTGAGGATTTGGGATTTATTAATATTTGTATCTTTAAATCCACAATCCGAAATTCACCAAAAATAATTAGGTTTGCATATAAATTCTAAACTGATCAAAATGGAATCAATACCAGATATTCTGAAATACACTATCCCTGCACTTATTGTACTTGCAACTGCATGGGTTATTCTTAATAAATTAATAAATAACGAGCAGGATAGAAGGCGGCAGGATCTTATGCTGGCAAATAGCAAGATAGTAACTCCGATAAAACTTCAGGCTTACGAGAGAATCGTTCTTTTCCTTGAAAGGATTTCTCTGGAATCACTTATTGTCAGGGTAAGTTCCCCGGACATGAAGGCCTCTCAGCTGCATACAGCTCTTGTTACAACAATCAGGAGTGAATTTGAGCATAACCTGTCGCAACAGATTTATATGAGCCCTCAGGCCTGGGAAGTAGTAAGAAACGCCCGCTCCGGGATGATAAAAATTATAAACAGCGAAGCTGAAAAGCTGCCAATTAACTCTCCGGGTATGGCTCTAAGTAAGCAGCTCCTGGAGGCAGTTATGGAACTCGATAAGGAACCAACCAGGGCTGCGATAGACTATTTGAAAGGGGAGATTAGCAGGATGATGTAGGTGCTACAGCAGTTCTACACTCCTTTTAACAAACACACTCAGCTCTTCGCCGCGAAGCATATTATTTGCCAGTAACGCTAAATCAATTAGCTGTTTAACAATCTTATTTTCTGCACCGTACGACTCAAGAATTTCTTTTCTTGAGTTTTCGACAGTTGATAATTCCTTCTTAAGTTTCTCAAGGTCATCTTTCTCAAGCTGACTAACCTCATCAGCTTTTTTCTTCTTCTGTTCCAGTTCCATGAAAGAAACCTCTTCTTTAAGCTTTGTTCTTTCAGTATTATTTTCTGTCAGTTTAGCCCCGGCTTCAGACTTAAGATCTTCTGAGATTTTTATTACCAGCTTATGGTTTGGATTGACAACCAGGTTAAAGCTATCGGGAAGCTCTCCGTAAAAATTCATCCCTCCTCCCATCGCAGACATCTCCTTCATCCTTCGCATAAACTCAGACTGAGTGATTATAACAGGTGCATCATTCTCGTCAAGTGTTTCAAAGACAACATTATAAATCTCCTTTGATTTTACCTTTACGTTAAAAACACTTTTAAGATCGTCTTTCTGGGCATCAGATAATTTCGATTCACGTGTTTCATCCTTTTGAATAAGTTTGTCAACAACATCTGAATCAACTCTCACAAAGCGTGTTTCTTTTAATTTTGACTCAAGTTGATTAACAAGGTGAATATCAAGCTGTCCATCGAGCAGCAGAACATCATAACCTTTACTCTTTGCTTTCTCAATATAACTGAACTGATCTGTCTTGTTTGTTGAATATAGATATATAAGTGTTTTGTTCTTATCAGTTTGGTTTTCTTTAATGATTTTCTCGTACTCTTCGAATGTAAAATACTTATCTTCAGTGTTTTTTAAAAGAGCAAATTTCGAAGCTTTTTCATAGAATTTTTCATCGGTAATCATTCCGTATTCAATGAAAAGTTTCAAATTATCCCATTTTTTCTCAAAATCTTCCCTGTTGTTTTTAAAAATTTCGGCGAGTCTGTCAGCAACCTTTTTGGTAATATGACTGGAAATCTTTTTCACATTCGAATCGCTCTGAAGGTAACTTCTTGAAACATTCAGAGGAATATCGGGTGAATCGATAACTCCGTGAAGCAGTGTTAGGAACTCAGGAACTATTCCTTCAACAGAATCTGTTACAAAGACCTGGTTACAATAAAGTTGTATCTTATTCTTCTGAATTTCTATATTACTCTTGATTTTCGGGAAGTAGAGAATACCTGTCAGTTTAAAAGGATAATCGACATTAAGATGAATGTGGAACAAGGGTTCATCACCTGATGGATAGAGCTCATGATAAAACAGATTGTAATCCTCATCTTTCAGGTCAGCGGGTTTAAGTGTCCAGGCAGGTCGGGTATTATTTATAATTTTGGCTTTACCGGTTTCAACCATTTTACCGTCTTTCCACTCTTTCTCTACACCGAACGATATTTCAACTGGCAGGAACTTGCAATACTTCTTAAGAAGCTGTTCAACTTTACTCTCTTCAAGAAAATCTTTTGATTCTTTATCAATATATAAGATGACATCTGTTCCCCTCGATTCCTTTTCTACATCTTCGATAGAAAACTCCGGACTCCCATCACAATTCCACTTAACAGCCTGTGCTCCTTCCTGATAGGATTTTGTTATTACTTCTACCTTATCGGAAACCATAAAAGCTGAGTAAAAACCCAGGCCAAAATGACCGATTATTGCACTCGACTGATCTTTATATTTATCAAGGAAATCGTTAGCACTTGAGAATGCAATCTGATTCAGATATTTATCCAGCTCATCCTTGGTCATACCAATTCCTTTGTCGGAAACTGTAATTGTTTTTTTCTTTTTATCAACAGATACTGAGATTGTTGTATCTCCCATATCTCCCTTGTAATCACCAACGGAAGCCATTGTCTTAAGCTTCTGGGTAGCATCGACAGCATTTGAGATAAGTTCACGAAGGAAAATCTCGTGATCAGAATAAAGGAATTTCTTTATAATAGGGAAAATGTTCTCAGTTGTTACGCCAATCTTTCCGGTTTGCATATCGTATAGTTTTATAGTTTAACATGAATTTCTGCCGATCACTTTCAAAAGGTGTGCCGTTAGTTACAGACTGCCAAATAGTCACACCCTAAAAATACTCAGGCATCCTGAAATAGGCATATAATACGAACAATACGGAGAGCAGAATGAAAGTAAGAAGAACAGTGAGAGATAAATTCCTTTGTTTTTTGAATATTCCGATACCGTGCTGGCTTATTAGTTTCTTAACTGCATTGTGAATACGCAGTATTGAATTGGCATTTTTAGGAATATATGCGTCGATGTTGAATTTGACGATTTTCTTTATCTCTTCCATCTTATCAGGAGGTCCAAGAAGAATAAGGCCTGTTTTCCGGTCAATCTTTTTTATCTCCATCGTAAGCTGATCGATCATTTCGAACTGTTCCTTTGTGTCGTGGAGACCAAGAATAGCAACCTTGCAGAATTTGTGCTCTTTTTCTTTTTCAAGATGATTAATAAAATCCTCGCGTGTCTGGAATGAAACTACAGTGTACTTTCCAGCATCAATAAACTGTTTCCTGATATCTTCAGTGAATCCCCTGTGGTCGTCGTAACAGAAAAGGTGAGTTTTAATATTCTTTGCCATAAAAAAAAGTGACTAAAGTGCCTAAAGTTAAGTATTCTTTCTTAAAATTTGTTCTTATACCTCTAAGTACTCATAACTTTAGCTCACTTTAGGCACTTTTCCTATTCCTTATTCCTTACATCAACATTTATGATCAGACTCCATAAACCTTTTATAAAGTTATATGAATCTGTTGAATAATCGGGACCATAGAACTGACGATCGTTCTTCTTGTCAGGGGAAAACGGTACAAGATGATCAAAAACAATTGAACTGTCAGACTTGAATCTTAACGACATCATCCCGTTTGAAGCATATTCAAAAACATCTCTGAATTTCATTTTAGCTCCGGAGTCAAACCATTTTCTTCCGAATAAGATTGAATCACCTGGAGTAAAACTGACTACATCGATAATTTTCCTGCTGATATCCGGATTACCATAATCGATACCAAGTACTATCCAGCACTTATTTCCATTTATAGTATATGACTTAATATCATAATACAAAGCACCATACCAGTCCTGTTGAGTATAAGTGGTATCAGTTTTAACAGGATCAGACTTATAATCAGCAGTTAAACTATAAATCATATTCTTCGAGCCGGGTTTTTGTTTTCGGATGAAATAGCAGTAGTACCTGTTCTGACCACTCATAAGAACAAGATTCCAGGTTATAATTTTCAATGAAAAATCGCGGGAAGTTATCTGTCCAAGATAGCGGACATTATTAAACCTCTGATTAAAAACAGTATCAGACTGAATATAGCTCTCAATTATCGTTCTAATCGAATCGTTGATCTGAACACGTGAAGAATCGTTGTAATTATTTATAAATCTGCCAAAAAGATCCTCAAGTGCTTTTGATGTGTTATTTGAAACTTTCTGGCCACTTATGACAGATGTTAGCAGTAATCCTGTTATAGTAAGGTATACAATGATCCGTTTCATTTCATTTTTGCGTTAATCATAGCATCATCAAGCAGTTTTTTAAGTTGCCTGCATGCTAACGATATTTCCTCTGCACTTATTATAAGTGGGGGAGCAATTCTGAGGGCATTATTGCAAAAAAGAAAATAATCGAGAATCAAGCCATATTCTGGACCATTGGCAATGACATAATGAATATACTCAGGATCAATAAGTTGAACAGCCAGTAAAAGTCCTTCTCCCCTGACCTCAGATATCAATGGGTGAACAAGTTCCTGTTTAAATAAAGAAGACTTAAAATTACAGGATTCAACCAGTTTCTCTTCAATTATAACATTCAGAGATGCCAGACCGGCAGCACAACATACCGGGTGACCACCAAATGTAGTAATATGACCCAGTACCGGGTTTGACATGAGCGATGACATGATCTCTTCAGAAGAAATGAATGCGCCTAACGGCATGCCACCCCCGAGGGCTTTGGCAAGAAGAAGAATATCGGGTACCACACCGAACCTGTCGATGGCAAACATGAAGCCGGTACGTCCAAAACCTGTCTGTATCTCGTCAAAAATAAGGAGAGAACCTGTTTCGCTGCATCTTTTTCTTAGTTTCTCCAGAAAACCGTTTTCGGGATAAATTATTCCGCCTTCACCCTGAACCGGTTCAACAATAACGCAAGCTGTTTTATTATCGACAGAGTTAAGTGAACTATCATCATTAAAATCAATAAGGTGAGTATCTGGTAACAAAGGTCTGAAAGCGTTCCTGTAGAGTTCACTACCCTGAACACTTAAGGCACCGTGAGTACTGCCATGATAAGCATTTCTGAACGATATAATACGGCTCCTGCCGGTAAATCTTTTTGCAAGTTTTAATCCACCTTCCACTGCTTCGCTTCCGGAGTTCACAAAATAGCAGGTATTTAAAGATGCAGGAAGAATGCCTGCCAGACGTTCCGCATATTTCACCTGAGGGCTCTGAATGATCTCACCATAAACCATCAGGTGCATGTATGAATCGACCTGCTTTTTAACTGCTTCAATAACTTTTGGATGACTATGACCGGTATTGCTTACGGATACTCCTGAAATAAGGTCAATATACTTTTTCCCATCCGGACCATACATGAATACCCCTTCAGCCCTGGAAATCTCTACCATGATAGGTGCAGGCGAAGTTTGTCCAAGATGACGCAAAAAAAGCTGACGATTAGTAAGCATGAGATGATTTAGAAATTATCTGGCCATCACGTTAATATCATTCAGAAGTGAGTCACGGAATGATTTCCCAACCGGGATATTTTTCAGAGAGCCTCCGATATTCAGATCGAGAGAATTTTCTTTAATAGCCTGAATAGTACTCTTGTTGATGATAAAGGATCTGTGCACCCTTATAAAAACCCCTGAAGGCAATTGATTCTCAATGGCTTTCATGGTAAAATGAATTGTAAACTTATCATCGTTTGTGTTGAGTGTAACATAATTCTCCAGAGCTTCAATATAAATTATTTCTCTGAGTTTCAGTTTAACCAAAGATGATCCTTTTTTGATAAAGATCTCTTCATCGCCGGTATTGGTTACCTCTTTACGTGAGAAGTATCTTAAAGTTTTGTCGATAGCTTTGCAGAACCTGCCGTAAGAGACGGGTTTAAGAAGAAAATCGACCACGTTGAAATCGAAAGCTTTTAGTGCATACTCTTCAGCTGATGATACTACTATTATATTAGGAGGAGAGTCGAGGCTGCCAATAAAATCAAAACCGTTCAGTTCTGGCATTTCGATATCGAGGATTATAAGATCGATATCGCTGCGTTCGGTCAAAATATTTCGTGCTGTAACTGCATCGTTAAACGAGCCAATCAGATTGAGAGAAGTGAATTTACTCACATAACCCTCAATAATTTTGCTACTCAGTTTATCGTCGTCAACTATAATGCAGTTCATGGTCTATTGTTTAGACAGGGGAAAAACACGTCCAAAAATAGTAAAAAATCGTTCACATTTTTTAACATCCCGAATTAAAATAAAAAAAGGGGTGCAATAACACCCCTTTGTAATTCGGTAAATCCAGAATTAAAGACCTTTGTTAAGAGCAGGAGCTGCTTTAAATTTTACAACTTTTTTAGCAGGAACGTTCAGTTTCGCACCGGTACGTGGGTTACGAACAACCCTTGCACTTCTTTTATCAACTTTGAAAGTACCCATGCCCGGAAGCTGGATTCTTTCACCTTTTTTCATTGCTTTTCCAAAAACTCCTACAAATGAGTTTAATGCTTTTCCTGCGTCTTTAATTGAAAGACCAGCATCAGCCGCCAAAGCGTTTACTAATTCTTTTTTTGTCATAATGAAAAATTTAAGGGTTAGACCAAACTTATTAATTGAATACAAATTTATTTTTTTTTAATTCATATGCAAATTTATTTTTCCGTTTTTCCACAAATAGTGCCACTTTTAGGTTAAAATGGTGTTTTTTTTGGATGAAAATCGTTTTTTGGGTAAGATAGCGCAATTCCGCACTACTCGTGAATTTCAGAATAAAAAATCAGAATTTCTGTTCACATCTTGTTGATAAATATTGTATACCACTGTATATCTGCTATTTAACTATTTTTTTCGAAAATATTCATAAAAAACAAAATAATCTTATCTTTGCGGCGGAGAAATGGCGGAGTGGTCGAAAGAAGGTTTATCGTGAGAAGTCAGCCGAGGCCATAGTACCACATTACTACTCAGTGTGGGAAGGGCTGAACCTTAATGAGTGAGTAGTAAATGAATGTTACCAGCATGAAGGAAGGAAAGCAGAAAATTTTTG
>JANXXP010000032.1 GCA_025350595.1 Bacteroidota bacterium | reverse complement strand
CTGGCTTGTTCAGCCACTCGAAGACACAGATCCCGGTTGACTTTAAAATACTCACTTGCAGGGGTTTTCTTTGATTGATGGACAATAGCTGCTAAATGCAAAACAACATCATATTTACTATAATCAATATCCTCAGGGTTGTTTTTCTGCAGAGATATCTCCTCAATATCTTTAAATTTTGAAAATTTCCGGAAATTTGTGCCTACAAAACTATTAGCGCCGGTAATTAAGACTTTAACCATATTAATCTATGGAAGATTGGAAGAATGGAAGATTGGGAAATTGGAAGAATGGAATGCTGGAAAACTGGAAGAAAGAAATATTGGAGGAATGGAAGAATGGAAGAATGGAAAAGTGGAATAATGAAATTATGAAATTTTATAATTACCAATATTATGTTAATGATGATATGGTTAAATTTTTTCTCCAATTTCATCGAGAATATTGGATAATTCAGAAGTTGTTATAAATTGATTAAAACCCTTTTTAGCAATGCCACTGATAAGTTTTTTATCCCCGGTCCAAAGCCTTCCTTTCAATTCAATTGCTAAACCTATAAAAAGTAAATCATTAAAATCAACATCATTTGTAAGTGTTTCCGCTTCTACGATGTTTGCTTTAGAAATAAACTCTTCGCCTATTAAATTAATTCTACCAGTAATTGAATTAATGATTTCATTTAGTTCAATCAACTCAAGACCTGTTAAAGTTTGTAGTTTGATCAAGTGACGATCAATTTCGGTTAGCATGTATTTGCAGCTCACAAAATGGAATACTCCTCGTGAATTCAACAATACTTTTCCTATCCGACCTGAAGAATTCAGTATTGCACTAAAAACAATATTTGTATCAACAATAACCTTAATCATTAAGTAAACGCGACCGGTTTTCAGTCCACCAGTTTTTATTTATCTCTTCGGTTAATTTATCAACAACAGACTGATCTACTTTCTTCGCTTTTGAAGTCAATTCCTTATACCTGACAAAATTAACAAAATCCTGTATTTCCTCAGTATCTACGGTTTCCGGTATCCGAATAATAAACTCCTTATTTCTTTTTTCTATAATCATTTTATACTCATTTTAACAAAAATACTGTTTTTTTATTCATTTTATACTCTTGAAGCAGACTGTTTGAGATATCAGCCACCAGTTTTCCAACAGCCTGGTGAATTTTAACTTAATGACGTTATGTTGTTGTCATGTTTAATACTGAAAAAATGGGAAATTGGAAGAATGGAAAGCTGGAAAACTGGAAGACTGAAATATTGGAGGAATGGAAGAATGGAAGAATGGAAAATTCCATCATTCCACCATTCCATTTTTCCATACAATTCTTCCAACGATTGATTTTCCTCCTCACATGCCTAAACAATTTAATATTTCCGTTGACGGATTGCATTTCTCGTAATTACAGTCAAGCATTTTCTAAAATCAAAACTTGAATTTCTCATTAATTCAATAAGAAACTGACCGGGTTCCGTGGGACTGAAGGGAAGTTTTCGTTAGTCAGAAGATTCATCAGGCAGACTTTGGTGGATAGGTCAATAATAAACCATCCTTAATTCAACGGCAATCCGGGTTCCCTTGATAGCAGGTTTACCAAGTAATACGTTGTCGTTACTTACAATATAGTTTTGCCATTTCATAAATCAAAGTTATGTTATTTTCGTCATATCATCAAATCCTCGAGTTTTTCCACATATCCATAATACCATGAGCCACCCTTCCATATACGCAAATTGAATCTCCATAATTCCATTAATCCCTGCTTCTATTATTTCATTCTTCCAAACTTCCATCATTCCACCTATCCAATCTTCCACCATTCCATCAGTATTAATAGTTCGAAAGTGAATTTATTGCCTTAGCATCCTGAATAGCAGGTTTATTGATAGTAATGCTTTGTTGTTTTAATACATTAAATTTATTAACGAGTACTTTTTCAATATCTTTTATTGAAGAATTGAAAATAGCACTTTTGTTTATAAAAAAATCTAAATCCTCACTATTTTGGTGGTTAAGGTAAAACCTTCCTAAAGCAGTACCACCGGTTAAGTAAAAAGAAGACAGAACTTGTTTTAAAGCCAGAAGTATATTATCCTGAATCCGGTAAAGCTTCCTGTAATCTTTTTCTAATGTACTCATATTGTTTCTGCACTGATTTTGGCCATAACACTGCAATAACCTCATTAGTTAGCATTTCCTTCACCTTTGCTACTGGCAAAAGCTGGATGATAGTAAACCAGGGTAAGCTTATGAGCATTTTAGCAAACAACTTTTCACGGGTATAATGGCCTGCTTTGTCAATTTTACCATCGAGAAGTTTTTCCATATCGCTGGCAGATATAGAGTAATCTCACATAACATACTGTAACACTTTATGACGATGTTGTTTGTCCATAAGTATTAATGTAATTGCCGTTAAAAGTACTCAATATTTTGCAGTTAATCCGGCTCCTGTTATCAGCTGCAATATCATCTCAACACCAGACTTAAACGAGATATTCAAATATCTTTGTAATATATTTTGAATATATATTAAAATAGTTAGTCCGTATTCCATTCTCTCTGCAGGCTCTTGCAATTTCTTTATTAAGAGTATAATTGCTAAGAATCGACCGGTTACTTACCCCGCCGGTTCTCATTGAGACAAAAATCATTTCCAGATACTTACACTTAATCTGGTTTACATAGAGGAAACGGATCAGTAATTCAAAATCTGCTGCAATTTTATAATCTGTTTTATAGAATCCGAGTTTATCGTACAGCTCTCGTCTGACATAAAAACTGGGATGAGGAGGCATAAAACCGTACTTGAATTTTCGTGGATTAAAGTGTTTTGAAGAATAATATCTGACAATTTTTGATGTTTTTTTGGAATCAACAAACTGAACATCGCCAAAGACAGCATCTATATCATTATCAGAGAATGACTTTACGACCTTTTCAATAACAAACTCATTATAAAAAAAATCATCGGAATGTAATATCCCGATGATGTCTCCCGTTGCAAGTCTTATCCCCTTATTGATTGCATCATATATACCATTATCAGGTTCTGAGGTAAATTTTGAAATTTTATTTCCAAAAGAATTAACTAGTTCAATTGTCCCGTCAGTTGAGGAGCCGTCGATAATTATATATTCGATATTTGGGTATGTCTGGGCCAGGACAGATTTAATAGTGTCAGAGATAGTCCTGATACTATTATAGGAGACGGATATAATTGAGACTGTCGGGTTTAACATTTAAGGTACAAAGTACTCATCCACTATTGCTTAATGACAACTTCGGACTCCTGGCTTCCGACTTGTCCTTTTTATGAACAGCATGTATAAAAAATGGAAGAATTGAAAAGAAACCCATAATTGGGGGATCAAATGGGCTGCCACCACTGAAAAATGAAAAGAAAAATGTAATTAGGAAGAAAATGAATAAAAGTGGATACTCTTTTATATACTTAATGTAGTAATAGAAGACTTTATAGAGGAAGAAACAATAAATCA
>JANXXP010000090.1 GCA_025350595.1 Bacteroidota bacterium | reverse complement strand
GTGATGAAGGGCTCCTTCAAAGGGATCCGGAGCGGATGGATCCCCACCCGGATGATCTTCAGGCCATTCGCGTTCATCTTCATGCGGCGGTGAAGATCGGCCAAAGAAAAAGGGTCCGCCGTACGGCGGACCCTCCTTCAGTCCATGCGTTCCACCTTCCCCACCTTGCTCCGCCGAAGCGGCTACGCGAAGGCGAGGGGGGAAAATCTACTCTTTATAAACATCTCCATTTTTAACCTCGCATACTCACCGCCTCATCATATTGTTGTGAGCCACGAAGTGGCTAAATATGAATAGACCCCGGCGTAGCCCAGAGCCGTTAACTTTTGGTTTGGAAGTACATCGGATTAAGTTAACGGCTTTGGAGCGGAGCCGGGGGTTGCATAACCGAACCTGAAATTAAGCCCTGAAAGGGCGACATATTATTGGAAAATATTCAATTGTCTCGCAAATAAGTATTTTCTGAAGAATGATATGGTTCATTCACCTGTTCATACAGGGATCTGAATATGCTTATAGAATATATTAAAAATCAACAAGTTCATCATAAAACGGTGACATTTGAGGACGAATACAGGCAACTCCTTTAGGAGGCTGGTATAACACCTGATGAAAAATACTTCCCTTGAAATATTCAGCTCCTTCCTTTAGATTAGTGTTTTAAATTTAATTATGATTTAACTTTAAGAAAAAGAATGGGGTGAACTAAAGCTCCTTCTAGGGATAACGCCCTAGGCTCTGTATTAGACCCCATTCTTTGATAGTTGCACGATCCAATTAGAATTATAGGCAATAAGGCCTAATAAAGGTTTTGGTACAGCAACTATTTAATGTACAAACTTAAAATCAAAGTTATGAAATTTACAGAAACCATTGGAATTGATGTGAGTAAACTTACTCTTGATGCCTGCATTCATGGTCAGCAAACTTTAATTCAAGTACCAAACACAAAGCATGGACATCTGAAGCTCTTATCATGGGCTAAAAAGTGTACCGGTTGTTCAATCGAAAATATTTTGCTTTGTTTTGAGCATACTGGCATTTACTCTTTTACTCTTGCCCAATTTATGACAGAAATGAAATTAAACTTCATTCTTGTACCTGGCCTTGAGATAAAGAGATCTCTGGGTATACAGCGAGGGAAGAATGACCAGATCGATGCTAAAAAGATAGCACAGTATGCTTACAGAAGACGAGATGAAGTTACCCTTTATAAAGCCCCAGATAAAAGCATAAATAAAATCCGTCAGTTGCTTTCTCTCAGGGAGAAACTTGTAAAACAACGCTCAGAATTTTTGAGTACATTGAAAGATCAGGCTAATTTTATTAAGGAGTCAAAAAACAAGCTGCTTTTTTCTATCCCGCAAAAACTGATTAAAGAGCTTAATAAACAAATAGAAAAAATCGAGAAGGAATTGGATATCGTTCTTGAAGAAAGCCCTGAAATTATGGATAATTTTAAGCTTATTACCAGTATTACCGGAATAGGTAGACAAACTGCTTTGTTACTGATCATTGTTACTAATAACTTTTTACGGTTTAATGATTACAGAAAATTAGCCAGTTACGCTGGTGTTGCACCATTCCCTTACACCTCTGGTACAAGTATCAAGGGAAGGACTAAAGTAAGCCCACTGGCTAATAAAAAGCTAAAGTCTCTGTTAAGTTCTTGTGCTGTCTCTTCAATACGACACGATCCTGAAATGAAAATATACTTCAATCGACGAACAGAATCTGGTAAGCACAAGATGAATACTATCAATGTAGTGAGAAACAAACTATTAGCAAGAGTGTTTGCTGTGATTAAAAGAAGAACTCCTTATGTATTATTTTATAAATATGCAGCGTGACGGATTGTATATAAGGGTTAATAGATTTTTGAGTCATAAAAAACTCAAAAATCTATTTAAATACTTGTTTTTGTCTTAGAATACAGAGCTGGAAAACACGTATGTGTATCTTGACCCCCAGTTTCACTGGGGGCTATTCATATCTGGCTCTTTCAGAGCCATACCAATTCATTTATATTTACAGGCGTAAATTATTCTGAAATTCTAGTATATGATGTAATTCCCAATAATGCATAATGTGCCGGGTATCGTGGATGGGTGATTATTTTAGAGAGATAATATCATGATCTGGGAAGATGTGTATAAAGGGTAGGAAAAAGGAAAGGGGTTAAAAAGCCACATTGAATTGATTATATTTGTTTTATCAATACTGAAGTATAACACAGCCGGCGGATCAGGAATCTCTGCCTCATTTTTGAATTTATTTCAAATAGTGGTGATATCTTTATAATTATTAACGAGCCGAAGTTTATTTACTTATTTAAATTGAAACTGGC
>JANXXP010000180.1 GCA_025350595.1 Bacteroidota bacterium | reverse complement strand
TTTGTTGGATTGGCTCCATGCTGATCCTTTAATCTGTTTGACCTGACTTATTATGAAGCTATCAAAGGGGAAATCCAGTTTCAACCTGTCTTCTCCACTATGAAATATTTTACTGGCTTTTATCATGATTTATTGTGACTATCCATCATATAGGGCGGATAGGTATTGAAATTGATATATCTACTGATATTAATTCCTTTACTAATGAATGGATTATCATAGTGTCAGCTTATACTCCCGTCCCGTCAGTCCCATTAGCAAAATCATTTAAATCACTGATTTAATTGAAAATACAAGCTATTGACTAACATTTACGATCACGGTCTTATAAAGTTAAACAAAATCCATTAAATAGAATTGGAATTTTTTGAGTAACATTTGAAAGAATATGCCCGATATCATTTTTATACCGGGCAATCTATCCGGCAGCTGACATCACCAGCTATGCGGTGTTCCTCCACCTTGATCTGGTCCATCAAGGGAGTTGATTGTAATAATAATCACGACAATAATTAGAAATATAAGAAATGAGGTTGGCATAATGATATTATTTAAAGTTAAAGAATAAGATGCCCAAGCTGAATTGTTGCCAGGGCATCAGTTAAATCATAATCCAGGATCAGCGTCACTGAACTGTTCATAGTCATATTCACAGAAATTCTGGAGGTCCCAACAGTCATCACAGATATTACATGAAGCTGAATCTACGTAACCCTCTTCAATCAAATCGAGTGTCTCATCACATGGACAGAAGAACTCTCCACAATGTCTACATCGTATTTCCATGGTTTTAATTATAAGAGTCCGCTGTCTGCAAAAGAATAGTAATCTCCCTCCGGAGATAATATAAGATGATCCAAGAGTTGAATATCCATTAGATTGCCAGCTTCCTTGATTTTTTGAGTTAATCTTGTATCACTCTCGCTAGGATTTAAGTTTCCGCTCGGATGACAATGTCCGACCAAAATTCCGGAGGCATTTGCTTTAATTGCTGCTTGAAAGATTATACGAATATCAGTCACGGTACCACTAATTCCACCCTTTGATACGTTCATTATCCCGAGGACAGAATTTGCGCGATTCATTAAAAGGAGTTTGAATTCCTCTACATGTTCTATTGTATCAGGATTCCATGTCTCGTAAAATAAATTGTAGGCATCCTTACTACAGGTCACCTTTGGTCTCTCTGAAGCTTTTACCTTCGATTTGTAGACAAGGCTTACTTCAGCAATGTTGGATTGCAGTGTTTTCATAATAATAAATTAATTAAGGATTACTAAAAATGAAATAGCCCGGCCGCTCGGACCAGGCTGATAGTTTTAAAACAAAAAAATCCCATGAAATCAATCATGAGATCTAAGCGGAGCCTGCTTCCAGAGCATCCATCCATCATCCACAAAAGAAAGCGGTCGTAACCGAGTGACTAAGGCAAGGTTTATGCAATAACCTTTGGGCACTGACCTTGCCGTGTCACGAGGTTTTACCTTCCGTAAAGACCGCGCTTTGTGAATGATGAGGGATGGTCGCAGGCTCTTTTACCCAAGCGATGGTTGCGATTTGTCCGGCACGCTTATTAAAAATTTTATCCTTTTGTGCCGGCGCAAAGAGAGCAACAGGAGCACCTTTTTAACCAAGGAATCTATAATCTCACATATCCCATCAGATAAACTACCAACTGAAAGTTTTGACAGTGGCAAGATCCATGATTCTGCATCGATTTACAGACGGCATAGGGAAGATTAAATGCATCCTCAGATTCGTCTCCAGGATACTTTTCCTGGCATTTCAGCGCCGGTGGATACTCTACTGTCAGCTGAGACTTAAGATAGCTACAAAGCCTCCAGAATGGCCTATCTTAGGATGTGAAAATCTATCCTCAAAAGCTCATTGGTTGCGGTCATACAAGTCTCGCTGAAAGATGAAATATCTTCTCTAATACTCGCTTGGCAGAAGGCACACCCCATCTATAAGCCAAAGTTTAATGCTCTCAAGAGGAAAATCGCTGAACTCTATGATCTGGGAAATGACCGGTTTCTTACCGGTGTCTTCTTTGCAGGTCAACTCCCAAGACAGATCCTTCTTCAATCGTTGCAAAATCCAGATCTGAAATTTGACATTCCGAAGTCTCGCATCGCTCTGATAAGATAAGATAGCATCGAATAGCCAGAACGCATTGCAGCGCTCCCGGATAAAGTTGCAGCCATCTGTTAATGTGAGCGGGGACTTCCCGGGAAACTGATGTTTATGGTACCCTTCAGTACCTGTGAACTCACGAAGAGCCCATTGAATCTCATATGTATTCATGTTTTAATGTTTAAATTTTTTTAATAAAGAAAAAGGCTGCCAGGTACATACAAATACCTAGCAGCCCATGAATCAAAAATCTGAAATCCTACATCTGTTCAGATTTCTCAGCGTCCGGTATGTACTGAAACGTATGAGATATCTTTACCTTTTTCCCTGTAGGAAGTTTAACCTCAAAAGGCGTGGTTGCAATTTTCTCAATTGAACCTGGGAGCGTTTGTCCTATAAGGGATTTTGCTAAAACATCATCCAGCGCACATGGGATGGTGGTTTTACGGGCCGACACATAGGGACGCGATGTTGCTTTCGACTTAAGAACTTCTGCATTTCCTTGTAGTACCAGAACCGAATAAGGTTCCTTGGTCTTCAAATTAGTTTTTCTTTCAAAACCGACAATTGTGACTGACATTTTAAATAAGTTTAAGTTGAACAATGAATTAATTTAACTCATGCAGAACGTTGCATTGAATGATTCACTACGTCTGCTGCTTGAGTGTGGAAAGTCCCAGGTCTAGGAAAGATTATCGGTGTTTGTTTCAGTAAAAATAAAGGGGGTGTGGGGTAAGGCGTACCCCTTCAATGAAAATTAAATCGGTTTTCAACACACAAACTCGTAGGGGGATGAAAGACAAGGGGTTATCAATTCCGCTTATACATATAAAAAACAGGCCCTACCAAAAAATAATTTTTTTTTTGAAAATATGGTTCTGATCACATTGAGTCTTTCTTCAGTTCACAGGATGTAAGAATTGGGATGGAGTTAAAGGTGAATATTCCATTCTGAAGCGAATCCTTATATATATATGTGTATATAAATGTATTTGTAGAGAACTTATAAATATGGCATCTTAGACATACCCGGTCTTTTTTCATCATTTAATATGAAAATTATATATTGTTAAAATTTATTGATACTCCCCAAACGATAACTCATTCTGATACGGGTGACATTTGAAGGTTGGGAATTTATCTCAAAATACAGTCATAAGGGATACATGCTTGGTTTTGCTCACGTGTAACAATTTTTAATCCGGGCCATAAATTAGAAAACCGCCAAAAATGTTCCGGATTTTCAGTTATATAGTATATATATTAACCGAAAATAAAGTACAAAATTGGCGGTGTCTTTTTTTTACTTACTGTAACGTTCAATAGTTCTCAATCCAAAGCCTTTTCCCAATTGCTTTGATATTTCCCTGTTTGTCAATCCTTCAGATTTACCCAGCTGAATAAGTTCGATTTTATCCTGAATTGACAACTTATTTCTATTTCTATTTCTATTCATTTTCTTCTTCAAGATATTTTCTACAGCAATTTCAGTTTCGAAGTATTCATTATTTATCCTACAGATTATTCCGATCAAAATTTTAAGATAGTATTTACTCAATCCACGAATACGCTTTATGATCTTATCGTTATCTTCAATCAGATGAAGGGCGTAATCCTCCGGATTATCTGAATTGGCTTTAGCTCCTTCCTTCAACTTATAAACTTCATCATATAATAAATAGTAGCATAAATTCTGGGGCATTGATTTTTTCTCGCTAAGAATCCTTTTTTCAACTGTGATTAACTTTCGTAATTCAATTTTGCGATTTATACAATCCTTTAATGAATGAGTTGGTTGATATGTAATTAGGATTCCATTAGTCCAAACCTGGATTAATGATTGGTCCTTGCTTTCCTTCAACGGATAGATAATCTCATTACCATTTTCATCGTACTTTTCTTTCTCAGAAAGTAATTGGAAGCTATTTTTAATGAGTTTCTTCTCATCTTCACAATGCTGATCGTATTCTGCGCGAAGTATATTTAATCTGCTGTAATCCATCAATTCGCCAGTAACTGCAACTTTCCTAATTCCATCCCTTGCAATTAATGACTCATCCGTCTCCAGTTCAACCCAGTCAGCAAGTAATTCATGCAATTCAGTTTCAAACAGAATATCATCTTTTGTCAGCCTAAGAGACTTTAATTGGGCTTCATTAACTTCATTGCAACGAATCATCACGCTGATCGCCTCGCTCTTTATCCTTTTCAGAATTGGACCATACTTTTCTATATTTCCGGCTTTCTTTTCATAAATCCATTTCTCTGTTCCCATAAACTCCCTGATAAGCTGCCCAATTTTGTCATTTTTTTCATTCACCAAGTTCAACTTCTTTCCCTTCATTTTAATACGTGCTTTTATTTCAAGGTCTCTGATTATTTTGCTTTCAAACAGTTGTTTATGCTGTTGGGATTGTGTTATTTGTTGCATCGCTCAGGGGTGTTATGCTATTATCAAATCTGGTTATCTTTTTAATTACACCTTTTTTGACTAAACTCCTGAATGATTCAGAGCTAAAACTGTGTCCTGATTGCTCACCAATGATCAAGCGCCCGGCTTTCATGTTTTCTGCAGACTGACCTCCGGGTAATAGATAGATCCAGTCTCTTTGTTTTTGTTCCTGTTGTTCCATGGTTAAAATGTTATAAATTTTATGGTGATTAATTGTTATTTCAATGAACATTTGAGGGGGGCAAAATAGCAACCCGCCACATTAATTATTATAGTTAATTGAAATTCAGATAACAACCTTATTATGATTGTTTTATCAAATTTTTCAGGGATATATTAAGAATTAGAAATGGCTGGTCGAATCTTTCATTGCAGAAGCCCATTTCAACTAATATTATTATAGTAATAACAGGGACATGGAACAACAATAAAATCTCCCGGAAATGGAATTTAAAGCTATATAAAACTAGTATTATACATATCATGCAGGAGAGTCATTTCTCATGGCAGGACAAATGAATTTTGCTATCTTTGAGAGGTTGATTGAAAAATTACATGGGAAATGACTAGTTTATTTCGCTTGGATATTTAAGCTATAAAAATGGAAGAAATTGAAATAAAGGGTCAAATATTACTCTCTC
This sequence comes from Bacteroidota bacterium, assembly GCA_025350595.1. Taxonomy (GTDB): domain Bacteria; phylum Bacteroidota; class Bacteroidia; order Bacteroidales; family VadinHA17; genus LD21. The sequence goes on along the minus strand of JANXXP010000180.1, from coordinate 276 downwards.
ATATATCAGAGAGCACTTTTTTTATCTTCCAACTATTAACCAACTAATTTTAAAATAGAATTCGCAAGTTCGCATTAAATGTGCGTGTATTTTTTATATAAGTATTACTCTGTGTAACTCTGTGTAAGTTCCTGATATTTTATTACACAGAGAACCACAGAGAAAAATATTAATATTTCTCCGGAACGGCCTCCTTCATCATTGCGAAAATCAGATCAAATACATCTTCTGAGTTTGGTTTGGAGAAATAGTCACCATCGGTTGTGTATGCCGGAC
>JANXXP010000028.1 GCA_025350595.1 Bacteroidota bacterium | reverse complement strand
GATGTGGAAATTGCTGAGGTTTTTCCTTCAAAAAAGCATTATGAAACAGAACCTTACGATAGAATTGAACATGTTTTTATCGATAAACCCTTAAAACTCTTAACTCTGATATCGGACCGTTTTACATTTCTTCAGAATGGCCGTCTGCAGGCATATATTTTGTATGGTATTATTTTTATTACATCAGTAATCTGCCTTCCAATTATTATTGATAAAATTTTGGTACTTCTTCACTTCTTAAATAATTTATAACATGTTAAGTATTACATTAATACTGTTTACAAGCATCTTCTTTACCGGCATAATACTTCGGACAAAAAGTATAGCATCCGGCAGGAAAGGCCCTGGCATATTACAGCCGGTAAAAGATGTGATAAGACTATTCAAAAAAGGTGCAATTTACAGCTCTACAACGAGTATTATTTTCAGGATCGCACCGGTAATATACTTTTCTTCAGTAATTATGGCCTGTCTGGTTGTCCCTTTTGGTCTTTATAAAGGGATTGTCAGTTTTGATGGCGACTTTATCTATTTCGCATATATTCTGGCTTTAGGTAAGTTCTTCAGTATAATTTCAGCAATGGATACAGGTAGTAGTTTTGAGGGAATGGGTGCCAGCCGTGAGGCTTTATATTCGATGTTTGCAGAACCGGCTTTCTTCATTCTCATAGGTTCTTTTGCATTGCTTACAGGAAATACATCTTTTTATGATATCTTTTCTTCATTGCACCTGGGATCTTCAATAACATATATGTTAGGTGGAATGGCTGCATTTGTTCTTCTTATGATTGCTATGATTGAAAATAGCAGGATGCCTATGGATGATCCTAAGACACATCTCGAATTGACAATGGTACATGAGGTAATGATTCTCGATAACAGTGGTTTCGATCTTGGCTTAATCTTATCCGCCGGATACCTTAAGTTTGCTATGTATGGCGCAATAATTGCCGATTTCTTTCTCGGTGGCTTATCCTTGTACTGGGCTTTACCTCTGTTTCTTGGGATTCAGTTGTTGTTCGCTGTTCTTGTCGGGTTGATTGAATCTTTCATGGCCAGGTTCAGAATGAGTCATAACCCACAGTTCATTCTTGCGCTTTCTTCTGTAAGCTTTCTTATCTTTCTTGGCGTTTTACTTGTTTTGGAAAAATTTGTTTAAAAATTTAAATAATGACAAACGTACTTTTAATTATTTTTATTATCAGCCTATTATATGTTTCAATTGCAAACAGGATAATAACTTATGTACGGGTTTTGGCGCTTCAGGGTTTTATCCTTTTCGGAGTTACATTTCTTCAGTTGAAAGATATTCAGACATGGAACCTTGTTCTTATCCTTCTGGAAACTGTAGTTTTTAAAGCACTGGCAGTTCCCATTTTTCTTGGGTATCTGATTAAGAGAAATAAGATTACCAGAGAAACTGAACCATATCTTCCTCACTTTATATCGTTGATAATAATTACCATAATTGTGGTAATCACGGTTTTGCTTGCCAATTCTATCCAGGACACACATCTTGACAAAATTTTCTTCATTGTTTCGCTTTCAACACTCTTTACAGGATTATATTTCATCGCTTCAAGAAAGAAGATAATTACTCATGTTATGGGTTATCTTATAATTGAAAATGGTGTATTTGTTCTTTCACTGGCTGTTGGGAACGAAATGCCTAATCTTGTCAACCTTGGTATTATGCTTGATGTTTTTGCCAGTGTCCTTATACTTGGAATCTTCCTTAATAAAATCGGAGATGTTTTTAAAGATGTTACTGTTGACCAGCTAAGCAATTTAAAAGATTATTAAACACGAAAATAATGACATTGATTTATCTTCTCAGCGCCTTTGCAATAGCAGGATTACTTTTTGTGAACCGGAATACTATTCTGAATAATATTCTGATTGTGATATTTGGTATTCTTCAGGTATGTTTTGCCATCTATGCCTGTTACAATTATAAAACTAACTCATTTGAGTATTTCACTTTTGACTCACTTGGACTACTTCTATTGGTAAGCCTCACTATTGTTACAATTCCTGCTCTCTTTCACAGTTATCTGTACATTAAGCGTCATGATGAAAAGCCACAGTCGAGGTCAATTTATTTTTCTGCATTAGTAATCCTGTTAACTTCTATAAGTGCCGCTTACCTGGCCAATCATATTGCAGTTATCTGGATTTTTACGGAATTAACAACAATTTCTGCTTCAATGCTTATCTATCACCACAGAAATAAACTCGCATTGGAGGGAACCTGGAAGTATGTCTTTATCTGTGCAATAAGCATAACATTTGTCTTCATCGGAATACTATTTCTGAGTCTTTCACTCCAGCATGCCGGATCAAATGATCTTTCGTTCGCTAACCTGATGGCCTACAAAGATCAGTTGAACCCTTTCTGGCTCAGACTGGCATTCCTTTTTATTTTTACCGGATTTACTGCAAAGC
>JANXXP010000165.1 GCA_025350595.1 Bacteroidota bacterium | reverse complement strand
AATCGTGTCTATCATTATTACCAGAGATTTCGAAAAGGAAATCTAAAGTTACACTATAAATTCAGAATCAGATTGAAATCTTAGAAATAAAGGTGAGATTAAGGTTAAGGTTAAAAATAAAGAAATTACACTTATTGCCTGCCGCCTCAAACCTCAAGTCTCAAGCCCTACTTATACGAATCATTGTGCACACTCTTCACTGCTCTCCCTGATGGGTCGTTTATATTTCTGAATGAAGCATCCCAGGCCAGAGCTTCGGGTGTACTGCAGGCTACAGAAGGAACTGATGGGACACATGAGGCAGCAGAATCAGATGGGAAATGTTCGTTGAATATTGATCTGTAGAAGTACTCTTCTTTAGTTGGAGGAGGATTGATCGGAAAGCGATATTTTGCATTTTTTAGCTGTTCATCCGATACTTCTTTTGAGGTGAGTGCTTTCAATGAATCTATCCAACTATATCCAACACCATCAGAGAATTGTTCTTTTTGTCTCCAGGCGACACTTGCTGGCAGGTAATCTTCGAAAGCTTTTCTAAGTACCCATTTTTCCATCTTATCTTTTGTAATCATTTTATCTTTTGTATTCAGTCGCATAGCAACATCCATGAATTCCTTATCGAGGAATGGAACACGTCCTTCAACACCCCATGCTGCGAGTGATTTATTCGCTCTGAGGCAGTCGTATAGATGCAGTTTGCTGATCTTCCTTACAGTTTCTTCATGAAAGGATTTGGCATCGGGAGCTTTATGGAAATATAAATATCCACCGAATATTTCATCGGCACCTTCCCCTGATAGTACCATCTTCACTCCCATTGATTTTATTACTCTGGCAAGCAGGTACATAGGAGTTGATGCACGTATTGTTGTAACATCATAGGTTTCAATATGATATATTACATCGCGAATTGCATCTAGACCTTCCTGAACAGTGAAGTTTATCTCATGATGGATTGTACCGATATGATCAGCAACTTTTCTTGCAGCTGCCAGATCAGGTGATCCTTCCAGTCCAACAGCAAAAGAGTGCAGCTGTGGCCACCAGGCTTCGCTCTTATCCTGGGTTTCAATTCTTTTCGGAGCAAATTTTTTAGCAATTGCCGAGACAACAGAAGAATCCAGCCCCCCTGAAAGCAAAACTCCATATGGGACATCAGACATTAACTGACGATGAACAGATGCTTCGAAAGCTTCCTTAAGATCATCGATACTGGTAACATTGTTTTCTACTGCTGAATAATCCATCCAGTCGCGTTTATACCATTTGTTCATAACTCCGTCTTTACTATAGAGATAATGACCGGGTAAAAATTCCTGTATTTTGTTACATACTCCTTCAAGTGCTTTTAGTTCAGATGCGACATAAAAGTTTCCAAAAGAATCCCAGCCCATATACAATGGGACTATCCCAATATGATCTCTGGCTATTAAATAGCAATCTTTTTCCTTATCATATAGAGCAAAAGCAAATATTCCGTTCAGTTCCTCAATGAAAGCGGTACCTTTGTCGCGATATAGAGCCAGAATTACCTCGCAATCAGAATGGGTAAGAAAATCATAAGTCTTTTCGTAGCGTTTGCGGATCTCCTGGTGGTTGTATATTTCACCGTTTACTGCCAGTATTAGATTACCATCTTTACTGTACAATGGCTGTTTTCCTGATTGAGGGTCTACGATTGATAATCTCTCATGTGCTAAGATTGCTTTCTCACAATAAAAAATTCCTGACCAGTCTGGTCCACGGTGCCTTAACTTCTTCGACATTTTCAGGACACTTGTCCTTAATTCCATATGATTTATTTTCAGATCAAATACTCCGACTATGCCACACATAAAGGTTTTTATTAATTGTTTATTGATAGCTTAAAAATAGAGAATACAAATCTAACTATATTTAAATTATATCAAAACAATTATTAAACAAAATGCATGTAAAACATAATAAATGTAAATATATATATAGATAATCTGAATAATATTAATACTAAGTGTTGATTAGGCAAAATATGTTAACATTATCAATTCAATTGTTTATATTCATCAGGTGTAAACCCGGTACTCTTTTTAAACATACGGCTAAAATGCTGGGGATGCTTAAACCCTACCAACAGAGCCTTCACACCCACTGAACAGGAGATTATTAATCTATCAAAAGATAAATGGCAATGGATGGCAGATAAAAAAGCAGATACATTGAAGAATTTTTTTCATGAGAAAGCTATGTTTACTCACATGGGAGGCAGCTGGGGTAAAGAACAGGAAGTCAATATAATAAAGAATGGTTT
>JANXXP010000161.1 GCA_025350595.1 Bacteroidota bacterium | reverse complement strand
TTTACCTTCCGGTAAACCTCCTCTCTAAATCCGCATAAAAGGAAAAACCTTCAATAAGTGCATAGTGCCGCAATCCGGGATGTAGTTCAACACGGACTTCAAGTTGGGTCTTGTAGACCACATGAAGTCCTATTTATTAGCCCCAGTTTATATTTATTTCTTTGCGAGTAATCCTTTTATATCATCAAATTTATTTTCAATCGCCCAATCCAACGCAGTCTTTCCAGATTTGTCTTTAATCATTTTATTAGCACCCTGACTCAAAAGAAAATCAACAACAGCATTATGTCCACGCAAACTTGCTCGAATCAATGCCGATTCGCCATAGATATTAACAGAGTCAATATTATTGTTTTTTGATACAAGTAATTTTACCAAACCTAAATCCCCCAAATCAGCAGCCACAATTAATTCTGTCAATCCTATTTTCGTTGGAATTCCAATTTTAACACCAGCATTAATCAACACATGTGCCGCTTCTATCTGTTTTTTGAAACAAGCTTGTAAAACAGCAGATTCTCCTCCGTTAAGTGTAATATTCAAATTAGCACCACTTTTAATCAACAATTGCAAGGATTTCAAATTTCCATTTTCTGCAGCATATAATAAAGCTGTCCATCCCGAACCTGATTGCCTATCAATGTCAGCTTTGTTTTTTAGTAATAAATCAATTATTTCGGGTTTATCATTGACGGCTGCCGTCATTAATGGCGTAACCCCGTCGTTGATTATGCAGTTAACATCTACACCGAGTTTCAATTGTTCTTCAGTATTTTTTAAATCTCCTAAACCTACATACTGATGAAACTTCAAATTATCAACGGGCTTACTTTGACATCCAAAGAGTGAAAAAATCATAATTGCAAAAAATTTGGTTGTGTTTCTCATGTTTATAATTTTTAATGTAACAAGTGTCATTTTTTAAATGGGGGCTTAACGGTTACGCATAAGGCCATGTGGCTGCCTGCGTTAACTTTCCTGTCGGACTGAACAGATTTTTCTGCGGTTTACAAAGCTTCATTTGCCTGAAATGCAAGCCATTGGCTTTATGCGATGTTATAAACAGGCGTTCATTGTAATCCGTCACGGCCTTTAAGACACTCCCATCCGGGACCGGCCATTCTGCCCGACAAATAATCAGTCCTGGTGTAAAATCCAGGTTCGTCAATTGCCGGTTTGTCATGGTTTAATCATGTTTTTATGTTTTTACACGCTTGTTTATAACGGACTGCGGTAAATGCCGTGCGATTAAATGGCACTTTCCTGTCGGTGTTGCAGGTTGTTTATTGTGTTTCAAAATTTTCGTTTTACTCAGATGCAAGCATGGTATTTACCGCTTGTTATAAACAGGCGTTTATTTTTATCCGTCATGACCCAAATGTCACGATTTTTCAGTCCGGCCAATATGCCACACATGTCCGGGTTCGTCAGGATTTGATTTGTCATGAATTAATCTTGGTTTTATGTTTTCAACACGCTTGTTTATAACGGTCCGCAGCTATGCCCAGTAGCCGACCTGCGGGGTTCGTCACTGTCCAAAGGTACGATGTTTCTGCGGGGTACGCTGTTTCAAGTTGCTCGTTCATAGGCTATTGGGCATAGGTGCTGTTGTGTGCAGGCTGTTTGTTGGTAAAAGTTTGTCAAGCCGATGCAATCTATACTATAATTCTGATTGATATTATTTTAGCAGAAACCCACATTCTGTAATAGTCGATTTTGCATCCTCTGATTGCAACCATTCGTAAAGCTTATAGGCCATTGTATTATGGTCTAAATTGGAACGGATTGCTACATGTACCTCTGATATAAAGGGGAATGTTCCATTTTTAACCGTTTGTTCATCAGGGAAAATTCCATTGATAGCTATTTTAGGCACTTCGCTGTCGGGTATTCGAGCCTGCAAATTTTTGTAGTTATTGAAAGTATAACAGATAGAATTCTCATTGCTTAAAATTTCACCAAAAACCTGTGCCATTCCACCAATTTCACTTTCTGGAAAATCAGCCGGTTCTATACCATTCATTACTAACTTTCTAAATATTTCCTCACTGCCCGAATTGCGAGGACGTGTAAATACTTTAATAGTTGCATTATTACCTCCAACTTGCGACCAATTGGTTATTTCGCCTGTATATATTTTCCGGGTCTGATTAACAGTCAGCGATTTAACAGGATTGCTCTTGTTCACAACAAAAACAAATGCGTCCAATGCTATGGGAGTTTCGATTAGTGTAATTCCAACCGAATCGGCATGGGCTTTCTCGTCGGGTGAAATTGTTCGATGCGTAAGAATAATATCGGCATTGCCATTAATTAAGTTTATAAATGCGCCGTGTGTTTGAGAACTTTTGACTCTATCAGAAAAAAAAGTTCTATACTGTTGGGGAAGGTCTTCATTGATTGGCTCTAAAGTCCATTGTGACACAACAGCAGGTGCTATCCACTGGTATCGCATTCCTAATAGCTTGCAAGCAACCATTGTATTCAATAAACTTGCAGAAGTAGAACCATCTACCTTGGGATAATTGTCGAACGAAATATTTTTTATCCCAATAAAATTTTCTTCTTCTTCTTTTTTGCAACTTGTGCAAATAATTATTGCAGACAAAGCCAATACTGTTATTAAACCAATTCTTTTCATAACTAGAGATTTAAGTGTTTAAAGACTAAATTTATCATTATCTTTTTTCAGTCAACAAAATTTCAATAAGCCAAATTCTTGCGTTGTCGAGTTGCGTGTTACCTTACATTTTGTTCTGTCAGTGTCTGTCTGCTCTGCGCCTTCGCACAGCTTGCACACAACGGACTGCGGTAAATGCCGTGCGATTAAATGGCACTTTCCTGTCGGAGTTGCAGAAATGTTTATTGCGTTTCAAAATTTTCGTTTTACTCAGATGCAAGCATGGTATTTACCGCTTGTTGAACTAAATCCCTAACGGGATAGTTTTGTTCAGCTTTATCAAAAATAGATATAAAACTGATTATTCGATCTTTACGACAGTATTAATTT
>JANXXP010000134.1 GCA_025350595.1 Bacteroidota bacterium | reverse complement strand
GCCTGGAAAATATTATCAAAAGACGGTACAGTATTGATGCCAGTTGACAATTATGCCTGGAGCAAAAAGTATGGTTGGGTACAGGATCGTTTTGGGGTTAACTGGCAACTTTCTTTTTCTGATTCCGCAATCGCTAACCAGAAGATTACACCTGCTCTGATGTTTACAGGAGAGAATAGTGGGAAAGCAGAAGAAGCTATTAAATATTATACATCATTGTTTGAAGAATCAGGAGTTGTAATGATTTCCCGATACAAAAAAACCGATAATGATATTGAGGGTAATGTGAATCATGCTCAATTCACCCTTAACAAACAGCTATTTATGGCTATGGATAGTTCGATGATGCATAAATTCAGCTTTAACGAAGGAATCTCATTTGTTGTTGAGTGCGATTCACAAAAAGAAATTGATTTCTTCTGGGACAATCTTACAGAAGGCGGTAAAGAAAGTCAATGTGGCTGGCTCAAGGATAAATATGGGGTATCGTGGCAGATAATTCCTTCAATTCTTAATGAACTGATGAGTGACATCAATAAATCAGAAAGGGTTATGAATGCGTTTCTTAAAATGAAGAAATTTGATATTGAAAAATTAATTAATGCCTGATTTTTCAGGATTTAAAATCAGAGAAAACCTCTGTATAATAAAACCTCTTTATTAAGTAGCTGTAAATTATTGCTGTCCAAAAAGAAAACATAGCATATATTAATGCAGGTTTTATCATATCCTGATTATGCAGCAAAGTTCCCGCAACAAGAAAAGCCAAAGTTGTATTATGTACAGAAGCTTCAATACCTATAGTATATGAGTTTCTGGTTCCAAGTTTAGTGATCACACCAAGAAAAAATCCCCAGGCCATGCATAACGCATTTAACAGCAGGGCGTATGGCAGAATATTATAAACTTCCTTTGCTGTAATTCCTGTGCCCCCGGTATTATTTCCTGCAAAAAAATACACCACATAAATTACTGCAAGAGCAGCAATTAGTATATAACGTAATGGAGCCTGAGCTTTTAAAGCAAACACGGGATTATAAGTTCTGATGAAGACACCAATAAATGCCGGTATAAGTGTTACTGAAAAAATCTGAATTATTGTTTCCAGGTATGAAAGATGTATGAGAGTAGCTTGTCCGAAGAAATACAACAAGCTTAAGTTTACAATTAATGGAATGGTAAATAAGGTAATTATACTATTTATTGAAGTAAATGTAATTGATAAAGCCACATTACCTTTGAAGAAATAAGTTAATACTCCGGAAGTGGTCCCGCCCGGACATGCAGCCAGAATAATCAATCCGACTTTAAAAGGCAAAGGCATATTTGAGAAAAAGGCGATGGTAAAGGCAATAATAGGAAGTACTATGATTTGAGAAGCCAGACCAAAAAATAAAGGTCTGGGATATAAGAAAAGATTCTTGAAATCCCTTGATGTTAACGACAAACCCACACCCAACATTATTAAAGCAAGTATGCTGCTCAATAATAATGATACAAATGAATATGATGAATGAACCATAAATTTAAATCTTATAAGCGGTTACCTGGCTCAGACCAGTTTCAAATTCTTTTCTTGAGATATTCTTAAACCCTGACACATTCAACATTTCAGTGACTTCCTGCTCAGTAAAGCAATCTCCCGATTCAGTTCCAACTAGCATATTGATTGCAAAAACAGCTCCGGCAGTCGGATATGTTCTGTCGTTGTTCATTATCCAGTCCTGAATTACAATTCTCCCATTTTTATTCAAGGAGTTAAAACATTTTTTTATCAGATTCTGATTTATCTCAAACGAGTTACTATGAATAATTGCCGATAAGAACACTAAATCGAATCCTTTTGGCAAATCATCCATCGTATAATCTCCCGAACAGGTTTTTATCTTACCGGAGAATCCTTCTATCTCAAGAAACTTAATTGTTATAGGAACAACATTAGGCAGATCAAAAACAGTTGCTTCAATTTCGGGTTTTTTAGATACAAATTCCATAGAATAAGCGCCTGATCCGCCACCAATATCCAGAGTAGATTTAACAGATGATAAATCAATATTTGCCAACTGTTGCGGAGCCTGTTTTTTTGCCCTGTCATGCATTGCATTTATGAAAGGGAAAAGCCAGTCGTCTCCTCTCTCATTAATTTCTGCCGGATGTGCTGAAATACCTGATTTTACAACTTTGGTAAGGTTACTCCAGGTGTTCCAGAGATGGTTCGAGTGCATCAGACCTCCTAAATATTCAGAACTCTTCTTAGACAGAAAAGTAAAACTCTCTGTTGTATTATAGAATAACTGGCCCTGTTTTGTAAGGAAGCCTAATGATACCAGAGCATTTAGAAGTCGCTCGCAGGCGTGTTCATCGAGATGCAATTTGTTTGCTATTTGTGTCCCTGATGTTCCGGATTCATCAACATTTGTAAATATGTCTAGTTCAAAACCGCTTAACAGAATTCTGCTTTTTTGAAATGAAGAAGCAAATTCCCTTATTTTATTCGGATTCATAATATTAAATTTTCAAAGTCCGGTATAAAATTAACTGATATTTTACCAACAAATCATATTTACAGTTAATTCTTCAAATACTAAAGTTACATTCCGGTAAAACGTCTTTTTGGGCCCGGCTATATCATCTCTGAATGCGCGAATCATGCAATTTATTTATATCATTATGTAATTAATACATATGGCCTCCTATCTGCATTTGTATAATTAATTATATAGAAAAATTTAAACCCGAAAAAATGAAAAAATTTATTCTTTTTACATTCGCTGTAATCTTTTCACTGGGTGCATTTGCTATTACACCCGAATCAAAATCATCATCAGAAAACCCTGGTCTTCCTGACAAAAAGGAAAACAAGATGTCTGCTGAAGAGGCTGACAGGCTGACAAAAAAGGCTGAAGAGTTAAAAAACTTTGCCATAACAACTAAAACACAAAACCCCGCAGATCATTGATCATGCGGGGTTTTTGTTGAGTATCTAAAGCTCTATTTAGTGATCTCTATAACTGCATATTTTGAATTTTTCCAGAATAACGCTGGATCTTTTATCTCAATAGTTTCAACTTTTTTGTCTTTATCACGTATCAACTCATAGGAACCGGCTGGATGTTCAGAGATAAGTTTAGCGCTTTTTGAATTCACAGGAATTGATTTTGTTTGAGTTAGGTCAATCTGTATGAATAAATTATCGGGGAAATTCCCGGTTAAAGATTCCGTTTTGCCAAGACCAATAAATCCACCTTCTTTGGTTAAAAGTCCCTTCGCTTTCAATTCTTTAAAGGTGCCACATGTATAAAAAGCCTTATTCAGCTCATAAGTCTGGGTACTGATTTTCTCATCCTTCTTTGTAATTGTATCCTGCATAACTGTCATTTGGGTATTTAGCTGTGCAACCTCAAATTTTTTATCAACGAGTGAGGTCTTCAAATCAGTAATTTCATTCTCGTTCTGTTTCATCGAAACTTCCAGTTCAGAAATTTTATCCTGCAAAACCTTTATTGTTCCACCTGATTTCTTTAACTGAGCATTCAAGGAGGCAATTTTCTTTTTATTCTGGTCGATAAGTGTATTTATATATTTAATGTCTTCCAGAACTTGTAATTTCTTGTCATTGGCTATTTCAGCATTCGATGAATTAACAGAGATTATCTTCTCTTTTTCCTTTATCAATGCGATATTTTTTTGAATATCATCAAAAGTCGTGATCCATTCGCTGATAACAGAATCGCGGGATGTTACTTTCTCTGTAAGTGAAGTCTTCTGAGTTTCCATCAGATTGAGTAGTTTCTTATGGTCGCGGCTATAAAGCGAATAAACTATAAAACCTGCAACCAACAACACTATTAAGCTTATAATTGAAGTTGTCAAGGTCCCTTTTCTTACTCCCTCATCCCAGGTCTTCTGCTCAATTTCGCTTTTAGTCTTTTCATTTTTACTTGTTCCTGCATTTTCATTCACAGGATTAGTTTTGTTGTTTTCATCATTTTTCATTTTTTTTCCTCCTAGTTATTGTTTATTTATGAAATTTATGTTCAGTTCGCATACAGTGTTATTAAAAGCTCCTGATATAAGAATATTCATTTTTTTATAATCCCTTGAATATTAAAAATAAATTTAAAGATAGATCCTAATAAGAGTACAGACGTTACATAATTTTTTGAAAAAGTTACATTATTCACATAATTTCTATTATTTTGAATTGATTACTAGTGTTATGCAGCCTTTTATTGCGCTTTTCACCAGAGTTTTCCCAACCATAATTTTAAATTCAATATGAAGCCTGTTAATGCTTTTTGCGGAAAGAAGTGAACTTTTAACCACTTTCTGCGTTAATCTATCGGATAGTTAAAGACTTACCTTTAATCCGGCTCTCACAAAATTACGCCATTTAGAAAGATTATTATGGCCATTTTAAAAAATAAATTCCGAATTACTGATAAATAGTAACTTTGTAGTGAAGTTGAATTCTATTTCTTAAATTTGATACTCGGTATTTTCAGTATTTTAATAATTGGAGAATGTAAATAAATATTTAAATTGTTGAAATGAAAATAGATGCAGTTCATATTTTACCTACCAATAATACTCCTGAGGTTCTTCTTAATCCTGATGGATATATTAAGATAAAAGGACGTGCAATAGATGAAAGCAGAGCAAAATATTCGGATCCGATATTGGTCTGGATTGATTCTTACCTTCTCAATCCGGCGAATATCACTGAGGTCACTATCGCACTTGAATATCTGAATAGCTATAATTCAATAATTCTGGCTTCAATACTCAGAAAGCTGGCACAGGTCAGCCTGCAATCGAAAAATCTGGTCGTAAAATGGTATATTGAAGAAGATGATGATGATTTACTGGAAAGAGGAGAGTACACTTCAGCCTCCCTTAAAATACCCATAGAGTTTATCATGACTGATCAAATCAGAGATCATTTTTGAGTAACGCACTGATCATTGGATTTAAATCCTCATGGAAAAAGATTCTGGTTAAATTCAGATGTATCAATACATTTATATACCTTTGATTAATGGTTAATTATAAGGAAGATGCGGACCAAAACATCAGAACTCTATTTTTTTTAGTTCTCTTCACCCTTTTTGCACTGGTTTATCTGAATAATCAGGGAAATTATTATTCCACTTCAACAAAATTTGCCACACATTATGAAGTAGTATCAGGCGGAATTACAAATCAGCAAAAAGCAGTTCTTTGCGATTCATTTAGTTTGCCTGACTTACAAAAATATTGTGACTGTATTCTACACAATTCTAGCTTTAACCCATCATCATTCCAAAATAATATATCCTGCTACAACAACCGGATTGCTCAGAATTTCATTACCATTCAACAAACCAGGCTTACCATAAAACCTATACTTCTCAGGATGTTGCATTATTCTTCTTCCCTAATTGAGCCTGAAGAACTTCCCGTTTTAAGTTAATTTCTTTTTCAATTTTTACAATTTCCCTTCCCAAATGGAGAAAAGGGACAATTTCTAACTTAAAACTTCTTTATATGAAAACAAAATTTATTATTCTGATATGCATTATGGCTGCATTTACTTTCGTTCAAAGCAGAGCGGAAGAAAATTTTGATTTAAAAGCGAAAGTGGTGCCACAAACTAAGAATTTCATTGCAAACCTTAGTGATATGAATAAGGCTTCTGAGGTAATTAATAAGAGGCTGATCAACTTTTTCGGAATACCACATGAAAACATAAAACTAGATGTTACTGAAAATCAGATACTGCTAACTATACACAATGTGGATACCAGTAAAATCCACATTATTACAGATGTGATTACGGGAAAAAACAAACTAGAATTCTGGGAGACCTACGAGAACACAGAAATAATAGGATATCTGACAAAGGCGAATAATTTCTTGCGGGAAAGGAAAACACCGGGCAGTTCACTTAAAGAAGAAAAACAAGTGAAGTCAGATCTGATTGAAAAAGGTAGTGTTAAAACAGCAGCGCCTGATACACGTAAACAGTTTACAGATAGTGATCCCCTGTTCAGTATCCTTGGCCAGATGGTTACAACCACCGGGCAGCCATTACCTTCATGTATGATTGGATTAGCCGATAAAAAAGACACTGCGCAGATTAGCAATTATTTAAAGATGGATCAGATAAAGGCTCTTTTTCCAAATGATCTTAAATTCTATTGGAGCTCAAATCCGTATAAGTACGACCCTACAAAAACATTATATGGTCTTCATGCAATTAAAGTAACGACAAGTACCAAACAGTCGCCTCTGGATGGAAGCTCTATTATTTCAGCCAATGCTACTACAATATCAGGTAAAGCAGATGTAAAAATTGGCTTAACAATGGATCCTGAAGGATCAAAAACCTGGGCTAAAATAACCAGGGATAATATTGGTCGCTGTTTAGCAGTTGTTTACAATGGCAATGTAAGATCCTACCCAAGGGTTCAGGCTGAAATTTCTGGCGGAAAAACCGAAATAACAGGTGATTTTACCTTCGAAGAAGCAAACGATCTTGTCAATATTCTCAAATCAGGAGAATTACCGTTTGAACTAAAAATCTCAGAAGCCACTACCTTATAAGAATAGAAAGCCCCGCAGATAATTTACTCTGCGGGGTTTATTATTTATAAAAGACGTATCATTTGTGACTGTATAAAAATACTGGATAAATTAATATCTTCGAATGCCGGAATATTTCAATTTAAACCATACTGTAAAATGGGAGCAGTCTTTAAAAAGACATTTATTTTGTGCATCTTCTTTCAGGCTCTTACGTCTCAATCATTACTTTTTCCGCAAGTATTTGCAAAAAATCAGGTTACTGATACGGTATCATGCCATAATAAAATGGGGCAGAGTTATGCTCTTTATGTACCTGAACAGTATGACAATAAAAAGAGCTGGCCGGTCATCCTTATTTTTGATCCTGCAGCAAGGGGTAGAACTGGTGTAATTACCTTCCTTGAGGCAGGCAGAAAATATGGATTCCTCCTTGCCTGTTCGAACAATTCGCGTAATGGATCAGTAACAGATAACTTCGTTGCCGCAGATGCAATGCTGAAGGATGTTGAAGAACGGTTCAATGTGGATGTGAAACGGATTTATACTGCAGGTTTTTCCGGAGGATCGCGTTTTTCAATGGCTTTGGCAGCAAAGGAGAAGACTATTGCCGGAGTTATAGGATGCGGTGCAGGTCTCCCGAATGACAGGAATCTTTTCCCATCAAAAACTTCCGACTTTTTATATTACGGGCTGGCTGGAACGAAGGATATGAATTATCTTGAAATGCGAGAACTGCCGGACTTTTTAAACAAGCAGACCAGAGTGATTTCATATTTCAGGACATTTTCTGGAGGGCATCAATGGCCTGACTCAGAATTGATTATCGAAGCAGTTGAATGGATAGTAATGCAGACGATGAACAGGAAGATCATACCAGGCGATCAGACTTTCCTGTCGGTTACTGAAAAGAAGACACAAGAACTTATTAAATCACAATTATCGGCTGGTAATCAGTCTGATGCAATTATGTACATGAAGTTTGCAGAAAGAGACTTCAATGGAACTTCATTTGCCACCCGGATGACACAAGAGCTTGCAGAATTTGAAAAATCGCCGGAATATCGTAAGGCAACACGCAAATGGAATAATATGGTTGCAAAGGAACAGGAGAAAAAAGAAAAATATATGAATTATCTGAGTGAGATCTTAAACTCAGGTTCTGTTCCCGACAGTGCATCAACATGGTGGGCAAATGAGACTTTTTCACTTACAAGGCTTCGAGACAGTGGCAGTTCTGAAAACAGCCAGATGGCATATAGATTACTGAATTTCATATCTATCCTTTGCTCTGAGCAAGGGTCCTCACTTTACAGGAACGGTTTTTTTACAAAGGCAGCATTCCTCTTTAAGATATGTACATTATCGGACAGTGAAAACCCGAATAATTATTATAATCTTGCAAGGTCGCTGGCCGGATCTGGAAAATCAAAAGAGTCGGTCGATGCTCTTTCTGCAGCTTTGAACCATGGTTTTAATTCCAGAAATGCGTTAGAGGCTGAGCCTGTATTTGGAAAGTTAAGAAATGATACCAGATATAAAGCATTGATAATAAAAATGAAATAGAAACATTACCATGTTCAGAAAATATCTGTTTTTATTAATGATTATAATTTATTGGAATGCACAGGCTCAAACAAATTATATATTACATCCCGGATGCAGTGATACCATTACCAGCAATAAACCATTGGTAATTTTTTTTACAGGAGATTCAGGCAAGAGCTTTTTTGATGAAAAATTAACCGACACTTTATGTGCAAACGATATCCCTCTGATGTGTATCGATTCATATGAATTTTTTCGCAAGCGGAAAACACCTCAAGAGACACTGGATAGTATTTTGCCCTACATTGATCTGAATTTAAAAAGGTATAATCGCCAGAAATTTATTTTTGCAGGATACTCATTCGGATCTGAAGTGGTGCCTTTTCTTTACAATTTAATGAGTGATGAATGGAAAGATAAAGTGGAATTTCTGGTATTGCTTTCTCCGTCGTACAACTCAGATTTCAAAATTCATTTCTTTGACATGGTTGGTCTTAACAACAGGCGCTGGCCATATGATGTGCTTCATGAAATAATGATAATTGACAATAAAAAGATAATCGTGTTCTGGGGGAAAGATGAAAACAAGTTTGAGAAGAAAGAATTTACAAAACATAACATTTCAGTTCATCATTTAAAAGGCGGTCACAGACATATTGATGTAAAACCTGTAATTGACGAAATAAATGAACGGATAAAAGACCAACCACCTGGTATAATGAGCCCCTGAACTGCTTCCATCAAAAGAATTGCTGGCAGAATGTAAAAATTCTGCCGATTTGGCCATAATTACGATTGGTCGTAACAGTGGAGAAGGCGTAGACCGCAAGAAAGAAAACGACTTTGACCTCTCACTGGATGAACAGAAAACGATTGGTGAGCTGACTGTGTAAAAAGGTGTTTACAAAATTATTGCTGCTGCCTCTTCGAGAGACAAGCGACTCAGCCAGGAAATCATTTTATAGATATAAAGAATTGGATACTCTAACCTGGTACAATGAATGGTCAGTTTAACTATATTTGTTGGGGAGATATTCTTGGAATACTTTTTGACATCTTTATTTTGTTACATATACGTTAGTTAAAGATTTTAATATGAAATCAATTACCCCTGTCATCTTGTTCATGTTCATTTTAATTAATTCAATGTTCAGTCAGACTGACTTTAAAGTTATTAAAGTGAACGGTACTATTTTGCAGAAAACAAAAGGAACTTCCCTGGAAACAGGTACTGTCTTTTCGGATAAAGAGGATCTGGTTTTCAGATCAGAGGATGCTTCTGCTGCTGTAATAAATTCGAAAGTTGGCAGATTGGTTCTTACAAGCAAAAACCATGACCTGGCCTCCGCCAGGTCAAATTATATGCCAGCGATGTATAACATTAGTTCCAGAAGCAGCTCTATATCTGCCAACAGTGATCTTGGAAGCCTTTTTTCAGGAAAATATGTTGTACTTGAGAGACAAAGTATAGAGATTGATGAAAAGGCTTTTCCTATGGATAATGATCATTTCTTCTTTCTCAGATATGTCTTTAAAGGCGAGGATATCAATAAAAAGCTTGATTTTTTGGGAGATACTTTAATTATTGACAGAAAAAATCTTTTTACAGTTGATGGAAAACCGATACCCAGTGCCGACAACACTTCAATTAAACTATTTTATCACAAGGGGACAGAATCTTTAACCATAAGTGAATTTGATCTTATCTTTCCTGACATGAATCAATTTAAAAAAGAGATAAAGGTTATTCTGGATGAAATTAAAGAAAAACCTGCAAAAGAAAAAATCAGAGAAATTGGCTCTTATATAAATGAGAATTATGGTAAAGTGCGGACTGAAAACCTAACCACCTGGTTGAAAAGCAATTTTGGGCTAAAACTGAATGACTAAGCTGGCTGCTCTTACATGAAATATCTGTTTACCTTTTTCATTCTGCTCTTTGTTGTTTCTATCAGGGTAAATTCCCAGAAGGCAACTTACCCTGTAATTAATTATTCTACAAAAAATTACGGCAGAGAATTCAATCCATCAAATTGGGCTATCGCCCAGGACCGCCGGGGTATTATTTATGCAGCAAATGGTTTGAAATTACTTGAATTTGACGGAACCTCATGGAATTCATACCCGATAAATAAATCGACTTACATTTTATCTATCTCAGTCGACAGTTCAGGAATAATATATACCGGATCGCAAAATGAATTCGGACTCTTCACTCCCAACAAAAGTGGTGAACTAAAATATATCTCGCTCTCTGATTCTCTTAATTTACAAGACAAAAATTTTAACAATATCAGGAGCGTTCACTCTTTTTCAGGAGGTGTTGCTTTTCAGGCCGAGGAAAAACTATTCCTGTACATAAACGGTAAAACTGAGGTTATTAAACCTGAAACTTCATTTCATACATCATTTCTAGTCAATGATAAACTATACCTCAGGCAAAGAGGAAAAGGTTTGATGGAACTGAAGGGTAAAAATCTGGTCATTATTAAAGGCAGTGAGATATTCGATACAACAGGAATTTTCCTTATGCTTCCATTCGGTAACAACAACAAGAAAATTCTGATAGGGACGCGTGAAAAGGGTTTTTGGGTGTTTGAACCTGAAACCCTTTCAGCCAGTTTTCAAAAGTTCAGGGTTGAGAATCCTGAGATAATTAAAAAGGCAGAAATAACAGGTGGGGTTTTAACTGGTGATGGATTATTCGCAATAAGCACCTTACAAAACGGTGTTATACTACTTGATAGTACCGGAAAAATTACAACTATACTGAATAAAAAACAAGGTCTTACCGACAATGATGTAAAGCAAATTATTCTGGACCAGAATAAAAATCTGTGGCTTGCTTTGAATAATGGTATAAGCAGGGCAGAAATCAGTTCCCCTTTATCGTTTATTAATGAAAGATCAGGAATAACAGGTAGTATTAACACAATCACAAGATATAAAAACCAACTCTTTGTCGGAACATCTACCGGCCTGTTTGCTCAGGATCAGGATCAGGATAATGAATCTGAATCTATTTTTAAATCGGTTTATGGTCTTTCATTTCCTGTATGGAGCCTTATTGAAGTGAAAGGGTATCTTTTAGCCGGTACCGCTGAAGGGCTTTTTCAAATCAAAGGGAAGAGCATTAACATGGTAAATAATGAAGAATCGGTTATTCTGTATAATTCTGATAAAATGAATATTCTGTTTAGTGGAGGTCCAAAAGGATTGACTGCTTACCATTATGATAGATCATTCAGAAAAATTAATTCACTTACAATTAATGGTGAAGATATTACAGGAATCACCGGGGAACCCACTGGCGCTGATAGTGTGTCTCAATTCTGGCTGGCAACCAGGAACAACGAAGTGATAAGGACTAAAGTTAATAATGATTTTACATTCATTTCAGATAAGTACAATAACCTTGATGGTCTTCCCGATGGCCCTGTTTTCCCATCGAACTTAAATTCGAAAACAGTATTTGGAACCAGTCTTGGTTTATATGGGTTTATAAATGAAAGTATTGTAAAGGAATCACTTCCTGATTCATTGAAAAACAATAAAAGCTTTGCCAGAGGCTACTTTTCTAAATTATCCGATGTAACAGACAGCATTGGCAAATCAGTTTCTTTTGTCGCTGACATTAAAAATGAGGTATGGATATGCTCTGAGAATAATGTCGGATATCTTGATAAAAGGAAAGCAATGGGGCTGGTGAGTAAGCCATTCCGTGGGATTGATGTTGGTAAAATATATGTCATATATCCTGAAGAAAACGGAATCTGCTGGATTGGAACAACTGACGGCCTCATAAGATATGATGAAAACTTATTTAAAAATTACGACCAGCTATATCACACCCTGATAAGAAAAGTATCACTTCCAAATAATGATTCGGCAGTTTTCAGGGGGACAAACTTCACTACAGAATCAGGTCATTATAAAATAATTACTGAACAACCGTTTTCGGTGAGACCTTCTTTCGCCTACACAAATAATTCAATCAGAGTTGATTTTTCAGCATCATTTTATGAATATACAGACAAAATATTATACTCATATAAACTTGAGAACACGCAATCAAAATGGAGCCCGTGGTCAAAGGAAAATTTCCAGGAATTCAATAACCTGCATGAAGGAGATTACATCCTGAGTGCTAAGTCGAGGAATGCATACGGAACTGAAAGTATTCCAGCTCATTACCGTTTCAGAATTCTCCCGCCATGGTACAGAACCGGCGTCGCTTATACAACATATATTCTTCTGCTGTTCGTTCTTTTCTGGCTCTTTGCTCGTCTCTATTCGTACCGCCTAAAGCGGGAGAACCTAAGGCTTGAAGGCATCGTTACTGAGAGAACTGAGGAGGTCGTCAGGCAAAAAGATGAAATAATAATTAAGAATAATATTCTTGAAAATCAGAAGAAAGAGATTGAAGACAGCATACGTTATGCCAGAAGAATACAAGCAGCTGTTATTCCATCGGAAAAAGATTGTCTTGAAATATTCTCTGAGAGTTTTGTGGTTTTTAAACCGCTGAATATCGTCAGCGGGGATTTCTATTGGATAAGCAATGTCAACAATAAGATAATCTTTACAGCTGCCGACTGCACAGGACATGGCGTACCCGGGGCATTCATGAGTATGCTTGGAGTTGAATTTTTGAATGAGATAGTTAATAAAGATAGCATTACTGATCCTGATATTATTTTGAATCAGTTAAGGGAAAAGGTTATTCAGGCTTTGCAGCAACAGGGTATTTCCGGGGAAGCCAGAGATGGTATGGACATTGCTCTTATAAGTATAGATCTGAAAGCAAACATCCTCGGATATGCCGGAGCATATAACCCACTGATAATGATACGAAACGGAGAACTTATTGAAACAGTCGGAGATAAGATGCCAATTGGTATTTATGAAAATATGTATCCTTTCAGAAAACATGAAATAAAAATTGAAAAGGGAGATGTTTTCTATATGTATTCTGATGGGTATGAAGATCAGTTTGGTGGACCTGAGGGTAAAAAGTTCAAATCAAAAAAATTAAAACAACTGCTTCTCGAAATACATAAATATCCAATGAGAAGACAGAAAGAGATTATTGAAAAGACCTTTGAAGAATGGAAGGGTGAATTACAACAGATTGACGATATTGTTGTAATTGGATTAACAATCTAATGATAAATGTTTAACTATTCCAAGAGAACAAATGCACCCCAAAAGTATGGATCATACTTTTGTCTCATCTCTTTCTGTGCTACTGTAAAAGCATCACGTATATCTTTAAGCTTTAACAGATTACTATAAAACATTCCCATGAATTCAACGGTTTCCTTATCCGGAATCTGCCATAGGCTCATAACAACATATTTTACACCTGCCATTTTCAGGGCTCTCTGCAAACCATAAACACCTTCACTCCCTTTAATGTCGCCAAGCCCTGTTTCGCATGCTGATAATACGACCAGGTCGTTTTTACGCATGTCTATTTGTGTTACCTCCTGGGCAGTGAGAACCCCGTCGTCTGTATCGCCTTTCTCAGTTTTAACCCATACATCGTTTGCTCCGGAGAGCACCAGACCTGACCTCATCAATGGGTTTTCATTATTCACAAAACTGTTGACCCCGAAACCTCCTGATGCACCTCTGAATGTTATCTGACCATATTCAACATCCTGTTTTTTTTCTTCAAATCTCACTTCATTCGGATCAGCAAAAAAGAATCCATGTGTGGCAATATGCAAAATGTTATATTTTTGAGCCTGTTGTTTAAAGAATGTTTCAGTTGCATTATTACCAGTAAGATAGGTAACGTTTACTTGTCCCTTTTTCAGAATGCTATTTACTTCGTCCCCCTCTCTTTTAGTTCCTTCGAGATAATTCCAGACTTGCTGATCCGAAGTATTCTGACTATACTGAATACCACCAAAGACAAGCGCTGAAGGCGTAACCCTCTGGGAAAAAAAGTTTTGCCCAACACTGTTACCGGTACTACCTTTAACCTCTATCTGGTATTTATCGCATAAATAAACGTTTTCCCCATTACCTATAGCTGGAAAGGATATTTTAAAAAGAAGTCCCGAAGGTGAAATATAAATTTTTTTCACGCCTTTCAAATATCCTTCAACCGGCTTCCAGATAAGATTGTAAAGTTTGTCATCCTGTTTGATTGCAGTACCATAAATATTGTTAATGGAATAAATATCGTTCGCTCCGCTTTTGTTGATAATTTCTTTTAGCTGGTCTTCATTAAAAAGCTTAATCATTTCGGGGTATTCAGAATTCGACCTGACTATCAGTGCACAATATATTATTGCATCACCACCATCCTTTTGCCGTCTTCTGAAGTTGGTAAATTCGATTGCTGCCTCATCAGGTTTAAGGCTCTTCCTTACGTCTTCCCAGGTGATCTGCAATCCTTTTCTGTAGTCGCTGAAATCCTGTGAACTGGACACAAGAGACCTTTCAATTTCATTGGCTTTACTCTCAAGTTCAGTAACATCCTTATCACGCATCTCAACCGGAGTAGAGTACAGAGCAGAGATTTCCTTCTGCAGGAGTATCCATTCGTCGTATTGTTTCAAAAGAGCAGGATTGTTGCTGCTAAGGATCGCTACCCTCATGGCAGTGCTCGATTTGAGCATCAGTCCTTTGTTTAGAAGAACATTATCATAAGTATGCCTGGTAATCAGCGGATTGGTAGTTTTTCTCATAAGTGAATAGGAAGAAAATGCCTCTGCATCTGGTGAGCGTGTCTTGTAATACATCTCCTTTTCACTTTCCGAGAGATAAGAAAAATCCTGCAGCATCTTATGATTTATTACACTGACATACTCAAGTGTAAGTTCCTCTTCAGTTTTATAATCATCAATATTCGCATAAACAATAATTATTGATTTTAACATTTCTCCGTATGCAGGATGATAAGGGCCAACTGCTTTTTTGAGATTTGTTCCTCTGCCAACAACCATTCTTATCAGTGCATTTGTTACCCCTTTCATTTCATCCGTTCCGCCACTTTGTTTCGTATTTGAGGCGCTAACCTCATTATACAAAATATTCCTGATGGGAACTATTGCTGGTTCAGGGGCCGGATCGAAATCCATCGATTTGGGTAATTTCCCCGACATGCTCATCTTATTCATCATTGCAACCACTCTGAGAGACAAATTTGCATCTTCACCCATACTGGTAAAAATCTCCATTGACTTTTTCTTGTCACCGCTAAGACTATACCATATCCCAAGGTTAAATTTAATAGAGAGGTCATATGGGTGTGGACTCTTACAGTTTAACCTGAAAACAGAATCAGCTTTAAAGATCAATTTTCCTGCAACAGCTAATCTAGCCTTGCTCTTCTTCTCTGAAGTTGCAAAGTACTCATCCGAAATTGTGACAGTGGCAAGGTTATTAAGCATCACAGCATAAACCGGATTATCTTCCTGATGAGCTTTTTCTGCTACCTCCCTGGCCTCATTTATTGTTTTTGATGCAATTTCAAAGTTGCCAATTTCATAGTACATAGATCCAAGGTTATTAAGGCATATTGCTGTTTCAACCCGATCCGGAACAGCCCTTTTTTTGAGAATGCCGATAGCTTCAATGAAATTGTTTTCTGCAAGTTTATAGTTCCCCGAATTAAAATAAAGCACTGCAAGGTTATTTAGAGAAGTCGCATAGCCGCGACTTTCAATACCAAACACTTTTTTGCAAAAAGAAACCACATCCTGAAACCTTGCTTCTGCAGCAGGTAAATTTCCGATATTATTGTTCCACGCTGCCTGATCAGATTTATTTATCAGAGTTTCGTACTTCGTATTATCACCATGTTTTGTATAAATTACCTCTGCCCTCTTAAGATATTTATCTTCCTGATTAAGATAGATCATGTCGTTTTTGGCACAGCCCATATCATGATATACCCCGGCATAATTATAAAGGATTTCTGCATATTCCGGACTATCTGTTTTATAGAGACTCATTGCTTTATTATCTGCTTTACGCATCAGGGTCAGTGCCTCTTCATATTCACCTGCTCTTCTGCATATCAGTGAAGCAGCCAGCAAACAATTCACATAATCGGCACCACCTGTTTTTTTCAGCGATTCCCTCAATCCTGTTTCCTTGGATATGAAATACTTCGCCTTTAGAAAATTTCCGAGATAATAATGCGAATAGGCAAGGTTGTGAAGCATATTACAATATTGGATGTTATTTTCACCTGTAGTCCCCCGCATAATGGCAGCCGACTCCTCTGCGTAAAATAAAGCAGAATCATAGCTGGCCTCAGTCAAAAATTTCTTATGGAGAGATTCTGCTTTGGCCCATGGCTGCGACTGACAGATCAACAATGAACAGTGAAATGCCAGAAAAAAAATCAATATTCTTTTCACGTGCTGATGATGAATGTTTAACATTTAAAGGTAATTAAAAAGGATTATTATTATTAGATTTGAGTAATTATCAGTTCAAAAACTTAACTGTACTAAAATGAAAACAAAACTCCTGTATCTTATTCTATTTGCATTCCCTTTCGTCCTGTCTGCCCAGGATACTATTTTTGTAAGAACAGGCCAGATTATTCCTGCAATAATTGTTGAAAAGAATGATACAGAGATAAAATACAAGAAATCCGGACAGTCCGAATCAGTAGCCATTTACTCAATTTTTGTAAGTGATATCAAAAGTATCCATTATAAGGATGGAATTATAGCTGATTACACTCAGGCCGGTCAACCATCAACTGTTAATAAACCTGCAGCTCCCATTGAAAAAGCAGGTACCATGAATGCAATAAAATTCAGTATAGGGGGTGGAGTAGATAATTTTAACAGGAATACAGATGATGCACTTCTGCTTTTATGGCGCGACAGGCTGAAGGACCCTAAAGCTACTATCGAAGGAAATCCGCTCTCCTTTCCCTTCTTATTCAAGATGAACATGGCTCTGGGTAACATGAAGAGGAAATGGTTAGGCGATGAGCTACAGTTTATTATTACCCCTTCTGATGCCATTTATGCAACAAACAGTAAAGGAGCATATGAAATAAAACTTAAAAGCTTTTATAGCAATATTACAATGTATTACGCCCGGTCACTGAACCATAAAAATAATCTCCTGGCTGTAATTGAGCCTGGCCTCGATCTTGCATTTATGAGCGGGTATATTAAACTCAATAATATATCTTATAACATGTACGGAAATACAGGAATGGGCTTTCACACAGCTATCGGCCTTGATTGGCTGCTATCAAAAAGATTTACAGCCAGCTTAAGAGGAGGCTACCGTTCTATGAAAATTAAAGCGCAATGGGAAGACCGTAGCGTCAACCCGATTAAATACTACAACTTTTATGTTGTCGATCCTCAAATAAGTAAAGATCTGTTAAATATAAAATGGAACGGACTTTATACGAGCTTCGGGCTACAATGGTCCTTTTACTCTAAGATGAACAATCAGGCGCGTAATCAGTAATCCTTTCCCCTAAAACTTAAGGGCTAAGCAAATCCCGTTTCCCTGTATCCCAAGATTCAGATGGTACGTGACAGGTTTGTTGATAGAAGAATTGTATATTGTCACTGATTTCCTGATCTTTGATTTTCCTGAAGATGACATTATTATAGCAGCAATGATGAATCCTCCATCAATTACCAAACCTGGAATACCGGCACGTATCTTGTCTTCTGAAGTTACTTTCTTATTCACACTCTGGGTAAAAATAAAGCTGGTCAACATCACCCCAAATGCACAACCGTTACTTAAATTGCACAGTTTTTTACCTGATTCATACAATCTTAACGCCTCAGGCTGGTCCTCCATCATTAGCCTGATGCTTCTCGGTGCCTGAGCCACACCGTCGAGATAAACCAATTGCTTTTTTGCAGTAAGAAGACCTGTTTTACTGACTTGAACTGCTGCATTAATGCCGGGTTTTTCAGGCTCTCTTACCTTAACTCCCTGAGTATCTTTTGATACCTTTTTATATTTAACCGAGGCTACCTTGTCTTTTGTAACTGAATATAATGGACCTGTAGGATTTTCGTATTCGCGGTACTTAATGATATCAGTACTTTCTTCTATTATATTTGCTTTAAGCTCTTTGCCGCTTTTCAATATTATTATGTCCTGAGCATGGGCTGATTCGACATATCCGCAAAATAAAAAAAATATTATCAACATTGTGACTTTTGACAATTTGATAAACGCTAAGTTTTTCTCAGGTAAATTAGCAGCAGTTTTGTTTTTCATTTTAATATATAATAAGGTAGCTTACCTGACAAATATACATACTGTGGTTCAATAATTGTTTCAATATTACTTGAATTTCTTGCTGCTTCACAAGTTCTACTTTACTATTCAGAGCTTTAATTGTTTCGGTATCATTACTTGCAACCTGGCATGCAGATCCATCTCCATTTGCAAGCAGAAATGAAGGGTTTACAAAGACCACCCTTAATCGGAAACGTCGAATGGAATCTATTTCTCTTCATTTTCACTTATTTAAGTGTCATAAATTTAAAATATTGATTTATTAAAATTTATATTTTAAATTTGTTAATAGTGTAATGACCAAATTTGTACTCTCTGTCACACAAATATTTTCCGATCATTTTGATAAATTTGAAACAAAAATCGATAGGAAAAATGATTTATCAGATTCAACTATCATTATTGGGGTCGAAACCTATTATCTGGAGGAGAGTATTGATCCAATCAGATATGTTACTTTCAGATTTCCATAAGGTGATTCAGACATCAATGGGCTGGACGAACTCTCATTTACACCTGTTTAACAAAAATGAGACTTGTTATGCTGAGAAAACAGCTGACGATTTTACCTGGGAGGAGTTAGGTCATGTAGATTATCAGGAAATGAAAGTATTGGATTTATTGATCAATGAGGGAGAAAAGATCATATATAAATACGATTTTGGGGATGGTTGGAAACATGATGTTATTCTGGAACAAATACTTCCGGGAGAAGAAAACGAATTAATGAAACCTATTTGCCTTGCTGGAAAGATGAATTGCCCGCCAGAAGATTGTGGAGGCATTAGCGGTTATTCGGATATGCTGGAAATATTAAAGAATCCTGATCATGAAGAATATGAGTCATTTATTGAATGGTTAGGAGCTAAGTTTGATCCAGAGCATTTTAATCTGAATAAGGTTAATAAGATGCTAAAGAGTAAAGATTATGGCTGTGTCGAATTAGATGATTGACGATGGATTAGTTCATTCAATTTCTTTTAAAAATGGTATCCATCCCAAATCTTTCCGGTATTCTTGTGGGATGGGACGGAATAATAACTCAAAATTGTAAAATCCTGTTAATTTTCTTTGCCTTTTATCGAAATGCATTAATTTACTTATAAACTGAAAAACCATTGGAAGGAAACTAAAGGTCAAGTTCCTCTTCATTGTAATAATTAATGATTTACTTATACTTTAAGCCCAATAGCCTATTGATATTCTTAACACTCGTTTATCACTGATTCAAAAATGAAGACAACAATGACACTTTTCGGTTGTGGACCCAAACTTGCTATTCTGTGTCTGCCTTATGTAATCCTTTCGTTAATTGTGATGTACACATATCCTGAATTCCTTGATCTGAGATTCTTAGATTTCACTTTTGCCAAGACCATCGGGTTTATCTGGTTAGGTTTGGGATTTATCTACTGGATGTATTCGGCTATTTATTTTCTTAAATACTTTAAGCCTGGCTCCCTGATTAAACAGGGGCCTTTTGCTCTTTGCCGGAATCCAATTTATTCCTCCATTATTGTTTTTATTATTCCATCTCTTGCACTCATCTTCCATTCAGCATTAATATTCTCTATTGCATTGGTTCTATATATTGGATTTAAAATTTCGATTCATGGTGAGACTAATATTCTGAGGAGAATTTTTGGAGAAGAATTTGAGAAATATGAAAAATCTGTCAATGAGATCATTCCATTTCCACGGTTTCTCTTCAGGTAAAAATAATAATTTACCGTTCAGACATTTCAATCTTGATACTGTGATCAAACACTAATATTAAAATTTTATTTAAAATGACAGACAAAATTCTGGTAACGTACGCCACAATGACCGGGTCAACAAGAGGTGTTGCTGAAGCTATTGGAAAAACACTTGCTGAACTTGGTGCCAATGTTGATATAGTTCCAATGAAAGACGTTAAAGAGATCTCTGATTATAAGGCTGTAATAGCAGGAAGCGCAATTCAAGCTCAGAAATGGCTACCTGAAGCTATGGACTTTATGCGAACAAATAAATCTGTTTTAAATCAAAAACCGTTTGCTGTATTTCTGGTGTGTATGACACTTGCCATGACGAAGGGAAACAATTACCGTGAGGCAGTCTCTGGATGGCTCACACCTGTCAGGGAAATTGCAGTTCCTATCAGCGAAGGGTTATTTACCGGGATTCTGGATATCAAAAAGATACCTTCGTTTAATGACAGGCTCAAGTTCCGTATAAGTATGTTGACAGGTGTCTGGAAAGAAGGAGATCATCGTGACTGGGAGGCAATAAGGAACTGGGCAATAAACTTAAAATCTCAACTGAATTAATATTAATAAGACTAAAAAGTATCAACTATGAAACTTACAATTCTTGGATCGACAGGATTTGTTGGCAAAGTGCTGATCAAAAAAGCTCCTTTGGTCTCTTCAACTGGAAGCTAAAAGTAATTTTAAGATTATGAGGGAATTATATTAAATGAATTAGTAATATGAAAGTCACAGCTTTTGTTGGGAGTGCACGAAAGAAGCACACCTATAAAGTCACCGAACAATTTTTGCTCAATTTGCAATCATTTGGAAATGTTGATTATGAAATAGTCAGTTTAAGTGATTATCACCTTGAAATATGTAAAGGCTGTATGCTTTGCTTAAATAAAGGTGAAGAATTATGTCCGATGAAAGATGACAGGGATCAGCTCATTGAAAAGATGAATTTATCAGATGGAATTATTTTCGCCTCTCCCAACTATTCTTTTAATGTATCGGGGCTAATGAAAGTATTTCTTGACAGGCTGGGATTTATTTTTCATCGTCCACGTTTTTTTGGTCGAGCATTTACGAGCATAGTTGTTCAGGGG
>JANXXP010000133.1 GCA_025350595.1 Bacteroidota bacterium | reverse complement strand
AGCTGTTATTAAAGAACTTGTGAGACTGTCAAAAAGGAAAGTAAAAGTTGTAGGAAATCCTATTATCAGGGAGAATGATGGTTTGGCAATGAGCAGCAGGAACACACTTCTTAATCAGGAAATAAGAAGACACGCTCCCATTATTTATAAAACAATATCAACTGCCTCTGCAATGATTTCCGAAAATGACATCCCTTCAATAAAATCATTCGTCGAAAAAAGCATCAACATCATTCCGGAATTCAAAGTCGAATATTTTGAGATTGTGGACGATACAGAACTAATTCCTGTAAACTTAAGGGCTGAAATGAAACCAGGGAAACGATATTTTGGATGCATAGCTGTTCAGGCGGGCAAAATCAGACTTATAGATAATATTGAATTTGGGTTGGTCTGAACCAAAAGGTTAATTACCTTTGTACCGTAATTTTTTCAACAAGATTTATTGCTATGTTTATAGAAGTAGTCAAATCTAAAATTCATAAAGTTACCATAACAGGCGCAAATCTCCATTATGTAGGGAGTATAACAATCGATGAGGATTTAATGGATGCTTCAAATTTGATTGAGAATGAGAAGGTTCAGGTTCTGAATTTAAATAACGGAGAGCGTCTTGAGACCTATGTTATAAAAGGGATCAGAGGTTCCGGAGATATTTGTCTTAATGGTGCAGCTGCCAGGAAAGTTTTGGTAGGTGATGTTATTATAATTATGTCTTTTGCTCTCCTCGATTTCGGGGAAGCAAAAGCATTCATCCCAACAATTATTTTCCCCGATACCAAAACAAATAAACTTATCTGAAGGTGAGAAAAGGTATCCTGCAGACTTTGAAATTTCTGGCTTTCCTTGCTGTTGGAATTCTTCTGCTTTGGCTGGCATTCAGGAAGGTAGATACAAAAAAGTTTATAGATGATTTAAGAGGAGCTAACTACTACTGGCTTATTTTGTCAGTTCTGTTTGGTTTTTTTGCATTCGTCAGTCGCTCCCGCAGATGGATATTACTTATTCACCCCCTTGGGTACAACCCTTCGTTGAAAAACTCATTTTATTCTGTGATGACAGGTTACCTTGCCAATCTTGCATTACCAAGAATGGGAGAGATAACCCGTTGTGTTGCCTTAGGTAAAAAAGAAAAGATCCCGGTAGATCAGTTAATCGGAACTGTTGTTGTTGAACGTTCAATTGACTTCGTTTCCCTTATGATTCTTATGGTGATCCTTATCTTTACAAGCGGAGCCCAGGTTGGCATGTTTCTTAAAAATAGTATCCAGATTCCAATACAAAAAATGTTTGGAGGAACATGGATAATATGGCTTGTCCTCTCCCTTGTTATTATTGTTACATTCATTCTTTTAGTCAGGTATAAACATTCTCTGCGCAAAATCAGGTTTTTCTCAAAAATGTTTGATGTGGGCAGAGGAGTTATTAATGGTCTGAAAACAATCGCTTATATGGAAAGGAAATGGGAATTCGTATTCCATACTGTTTTCATCTGGTTCAATTATGCCCTCATGACATGGGTTGTTGTATTCTCTCTGGAAAGTACTTCATTTCTGACAATAAGAGACAGTCTGTTTATACTTGTAATTGGAGGACTTGGCATGTCAGCTCCTGTTTCAGGAGGGATAGGAGCATTTCATTATATTATTCAGCAGGGACTATATATTGTTAAAGGAATCCCACTCGAAGATGGTTTTGCCTATGCCACTCTTACCCACGAATCGCAACTGATTTTCGTAGTAATTACAGGAGCAATCTCTTTCTTCATTATTTTCAGGAAACACCCAAAGGACGATCTCCCCTGACCTCTTCTTATTTTTTATTATTAATTTCTTAGTGTACCTTAGTGCCTTGGTGCCTTGGTGGCAAAAAGAAATAAATCATAGCCACAAAGACACGAAGACTCAAAGAATCACCAAGTAAAATAACTATTGTGGCAAAAAACAAAACAATATTCGTTTGTCAGAATTGCGGTGTTGAATCAGCAAAATGGATAGGAAGATGCCCGTCATGCAAAGAATGGAACACTTATCATGAAGAAATAATTGCTCCATCATCATCTCCTCAGGCTTCTTTTATTATTAATCAGGAAAAAAGAAAACCTGAACTCCTCGACAACATAAAAGCTGACGAAAAAGGACGCCGGAAGACAGGCATAGCTGAACTCGACAGAATACTCGGA
Organism: Bacteroidota bacterium; assembly: GCA_025350595.1. Lineage (GTDB taxonomy): Bacteria > Bacteroidota > Bacteroidia > Bacteroidales > VadinHA17 > LD21. The sequence continues at coordinate 46,508 of JANXXP010000133.1, read as the reverse complement.
GGTGGTATCGTTGGCGGATCTCTCATCCTTCTGGGAGGAGAACCCGGAGTAGGAAAATCGACCCTGGCACTTCAGCTTGCACTGGCCATGAAAGGGAATAATATCCTTTATGTTTCAGGGGAAGAAAGTGAAGAACAGATCAGCCTGAGGGCACAAAGGATGAAAAATTCTAATCCCAAATGTTACATCCTTAGTGAAACCGAACTTGAAGCTATCCTTATTCATGCCGAAAATATTAAACCAGAGCTGATAATCATTGATTCTATTCAGACAATGAGTACAGGCATGCTAGAGTCTTCTGCCGGGTCTGTTTCCCAGGTAAGGGAATGTGCTGCACAGCTTCTTAAATATTCTAAAATTACCGGCATCCCTGTGTTCCTGATTGGTCATATTACAAAGGATGGCACTCTGGCCGGTCCCAAAGTATTGGAACATATCGTAGATGTTGTCCTCTATTTTGAAGGAGATAATAACTACGTCTACCGGATTCTTCGTTCTGTTAAAAACAGGTTTGGTTCAACATCTGAAATAGGTATTTTCGAAATGGTTGAAAAGGGGTTAAGGGAAGTTGATAACCCCTCTGAAATGTTTATCAATCAGCATGAAGAAGCGCTCAGTGGAATTTCAATAGCCGCAACAGTTGATGGATTACGCCCCTTCCTGATTGAGACACAGGCTCTTGTAAGCAGCGCTGTTTATGGAACACCACAACGAAGTTCAACTGGTTTTGATATCAGACGACTAAATATGCTTTTGGCAGTACTTGAAAAAAGAGCCGGATTCAAATTAGGGGTTAAAGATGTTTTTCTCAACCTCGCAGGAGGTATAAAAGTAAACGATCCGGCAATTGATCTTGCAATTATAAGTTCTGTTTTATCTTCCAATCTTGATATCCCGATCGGAAGAGAAATCTGCTTTTCAGGAGAGACCGGTCTGTCGGGCGAAATAAGACCCGTATCAAGAATTGAACAGCGGATCAGAGAAGCTTCAAAAATGGGATTCACCAAAATCTACATTTCAAAGTATCACAGAAATGTTCTGACAAAAGGGTTAAATATTGAAGTGATACCTGTGGCAAAAATTGAGAATCTGGTAAGGTCGCTGTTTGCCTGAAAAGGACGAACGACACACGATGCTGGACACACAGCAAAACCGTTCATAACTAACAATATCGATTACAACTACCAAATATGCAGTAACAAAATAAGTGCTATATCTTCCTTGTGTCGTGAGTCGTGCGTCTATTTAGTATCGTACTCTCCTCGTACTTTGTCTTTTAACCTTATCGCAGTCGAGTTCCATATTGAAGTTTTCCGGACGTTCAAACTCTTCTGTTTCCATGGTCGCAAACTGAGGATCAGCATATACTTTTTTAAGGAATATTCCAAATATCGGAAGTGCCATTACGGCGCCCTGTCCTTCCCTGAGTGTTTCAAAATGTATTGACTGGTCCTCCCATCCTGCCCATACTCCACCAACAAGCTGAGGGGTTACTCCCATAAACCATGCATTTGAATGGTTCTGAGTTGTTCCTGTTTTACCGCCAATCTGGTTCATAAGGTTATAAGGATCTAATCTGAGCTGTCTGCCCGACCCGGTTCTTACAACGCCCTGTAAAAGATGCAGCATTAGATATGCCTGATCTTCACTCAGCACTTCTTCAATCCTGCCGGGAAATTTCGAAATTACATTCCCGTTTTTGTCCTCAATCCGGGTAACATACATTGGCCTGTTATAAACCCCTCTGTTGGCAAAAGTACCATAGGCGCCAACCATCTCCTCAAGTTTTATATCAGAGGTCCCCAAAAATATTGATGGTACAGGATCGATAAAACTCCTAACCCCCATTTTGTGCATTAGATCTACTACTGCTGATGGCTTAAATCTCTGCATCAGCCATGCCGAAATATAATTCTCCGATTGAGCCAGACCCCATGCAAGTGTGACCATCTTTCCATAAAACGCCGGAGGGCCTGAACTTCGTGGTGTCCACAGAGTATCTCCCGAGGGGAATGATCTTGGAATATCCTCTACCTCATAACACGGAGAATATCCGTTTTGCATTGCAATGGTATAAAGGAAGGGTTTTATTGTACTCCCGACCTGCTTTTTTTGATCTGTAACAGCATCATATTGAAAATATCTGAAATCGGTACCCCCTACATAAGCCTTTACATAACCATTCTTGGGATCCTCAACCATAAAAGCTGACCGGATAAATTTCTTATAATACCAGATTGAATCAAGAGGTGTCATAACAGTATCAATGTCCCCTTTCCACGAAAACACCCTCATTTTAACAGGAGTATTGAATGACAACATTATTGAATCTTCAGGTACCCGTCTTGCAGTTAAAAGTATATATCTGAAACTTTGTTTTACAGATGCCATTATTAGTTCATCTATTTCCTTACGGGTAAGATCGTTTGAGTAAGGTGGATTTCTGAATTCTTTTGATCTTCTGTCGAACTTTGGCTGCTCATCTTTTGAAAGGTGTTCTGCAACTGCCTCCTCTGCATATTTCTGCATATGTGAATTGATGGTAGTATAAATTTTCAGCCCATCCTTATAAATATCATAATTTGTCCCGTCAGGCTTCTTATTCTTTTTGCACCAGCCATATAAAGGATTGTTCTGCCATTCCCATAAGGCATCCTCATATGACGCTTGCCTCACATATTTGCTTCTATCCGGTTCCGGCCTTCTCATCGTCTTGGTTATATACTGCCTCAAATAGGTGGCAAGTCCTGTATTATGATCCTCTACCTTAAAATCTACCTCTATGGGCAATGCCTTAATCGAGTCGGCAACTTCAGGCGTCAGATAACGATAATGTTCCATCTGAGAGATTACGGTATTCCTTCTCTTCAGCATGATCTCCGGGTTTCGCACCGGATTGTACATTGTAGAACCCTTTAACATTCCAACAAGGACAGCAGCCTGTTGGAGATTAAGTGAATCGGGAGTTGTGTTGAAATATGTTTTTGCTGCAGATTTAATACCAATAGCATTGTAACTAAAGTTGAACTTATTCAGGTACATTGTTATTATTTCTTCCTTGGTATAGAATCGTTCAAGCTTAACAGCTGTCTGCCATTCCTTGAACTTAGATACTCCAAGTTTGATTTTTCTCATCAGCACTGATGTCCTGGCAGTGTCCCTTGGATAAAGTTGTTTGGCCAGCTGCTGGGTAATTGTACTCCCTCCACCGGTGCTCTGACCCATTAGAATTGTACGAATTCCGGCACGACCCAGTCCACGTAAGTCAATACCTGAATGTCTGTAATATCTGATATCCTCCGTAGCTATGAGCGCTTCAGTTAAGTAAGGAGAAAGATCCTTGTACTCAGTCCATGTCAGGTTTTCAATGCTGATCTTTCCAAGGAGCGGACCATCTTCCGCAAAAACCTGTGCTGCAAGGTAATATTCAGGGTTTTCCAACTCCGCAAAAGATGGCATTGGTCCAAGTTTTTCCTTCGAGATAAGAATGAATAAAATAACTACTAACGCGAATGGAATAACGAATAAAGTCCAGAACCAGATCAGGTATTTTCTGTTGTTTGAATTGCCTTTCATTTACTTATGAAGTTTGGGCCAAAAATAGTAAATAATAAAGAATCTTAACGGTTTATTTTGAAGTTTGGTACCTAAATGATTTACTTTGTCCCCTGAAAAAAAGAACAAATATCTGCTGATATGATCGAAAATCTTGTAATTGTTGAGTCGCCTGCAAAGGCTAAAACCATTGAGAAGTTCCTGGGAAAAGATTTCCGTGTTGTCTCTAGCTTTGGCCATATCAGGGATTTGGCCAAAAAAAATCTGGGGATAGATGTTGAGCATAATTTCACTCCTAACTATGAGATCCCTAAAGAAAAAGCAAAAGTGGTAAGTGAGTTACGCAAAGCTGCCGCTGACTCAAAAAATATATGGATAGCCTCTGATGAGGACCGCGAAGGAGAAGCTATTGCTTGGCATCTTGCCAGTGTTTTGAATCTTGATCTGGCTACAACAAAAAGAATAGTTTTCCATGAAATTACGAAAGAGGCAATATCAAATGCAATTGAAACACCCCGGCTCGTTGATATGAACCTGGTAAATTCACAGCAGGCCAGGCGAATTCTCGACAGGATTGTAGGATTTGAAATATCTCCTGTTCTCTGGAAAAAAGTACAACCCTCTCTCTCTGCCGGAAGGGTTCAGTCAGTAGCAGTAAGGCTGCTTGTTGAACGAGAAAGGGAAATAATCTCATTCGAGTCTGAGTCTGCTTTCAGGGTAACTGCAATTTTCCTGATTGGTTCCGATTCAGTCGATGATGCCATCCTAAAAGCAGAAGCCTCAAAACGTTTCCCCGGAGAGAAAGAAGCATCCCAGTTCCTTGAATTATGCAACGATTCAAAATATAAAATAGGAAGTATCACTATCAAACCCGGAACCCGTTCCCCGGCACCTCCGTTTACAACATCTACACTACAGCAGGAGGCTTACCGGAAACTGGGATTTTCTGTTGCTCAGACTATGGCTGTAGCTCAAAAGCTTTATGAAGCCGGAAGAATAACATATATGAGGACCGACTCAACAAATCTTTCTAAGCTTGCACTTGTAAAAGCACAAGAAATGATTGTTTCTGAATATGGTGAAAAATACTCAAAAACACGCCAGTTCCAGACAAAATCAAAAGGTGCACAGGAAGCTCATGAGGCTATCCGTCCTGCCTATCTTGATAATCCCACAACACCTGGCAGCCAGAATGAAAAAAGACTATATGAATTAATCTGGAAAAGAACGGTTGCCTCCCAGATGTCAGACGCTGAAATTGAAAAAACATCAATTTCTATTGATATGGATAACTCTCCTGTCACATTCCATGCCAACGGAGAGGTTATTAAATTTGATGGTTTTCTAAGGGTTTATGCAGAATCGACCGATCAGGAAAACACAGATGAGGAGAGATATGTAATCCCGCCTGTAACAAAAGGGATGCCATTGCACTACGATAATATTACAGCCACTCAGAAATTTACAACACCGCTGCCCAGATATACCGAAGCAAGTCTTGTAAAAAAACTTGAAGAATTGGGAATTGGCCGTCCTTCAACTTATGCTCCGACCATATCAACTATTCAGAACCGCGGGTATGTATCACGGGAAGACAGACCCGGAGAAAAACGTTCCATTAAGATTTTAACTCTGCTTAAGGGAAAAGTTGCATCAACAACAAAAACAGAAATTACCGGAAAGGAAAAATCAAAACTCTTCCCTCAGGATATTGGAATGATAGTAAATGATTTCCTGATGGAAAACTTTTCCGAAATCGTTGATTATAATTTTACTGCTGAAGTTGAGGAACAATTTGATGAGATTGCTCTTGGTAATCTGAAATGGACCGGGATGATTGAAAAATTCTACACGCCTTTCCATAAAACAGTAACAAATACTCTTGAGAAAAAAGAAAGAAAAACAGGTATCAGACTTTTGGGAAATCATCCGGAAACAGGAGAACCTGTAACAGTCAGAATGGGAAGATTCGGACCTGTAGCTCAGATAGGAGAAACAGGAAATGAAGAAAAACCAAGGTTTGCCAGTCTGTCCAAATCACAACTTCTTGAAACAATAACTCTCGAAGAAGCATTGAATCTTTTCAGGCTGCCCCGTTCCTTAGGTGAATACGAAGATGGAGAAATGGTTGTAGGGATAGGCAAATTTGGCCCATATATCAGGTATAAAAGCAAGTTTTTCTCTCTGAAAAAAGGAGTCGACGATCCATATCTTGTAACCATTGAAAGAGGCATTGAGATCATTCTGGAAAAGAATGAAAGTGATAAAAAGAAAGTAATAAGGGATTTTGGTGATATTATGCTCCTGAACGGAAGGTACGGGCCCTATCTTGTAAAGGACAAACTTAACTTCAGACTTCCCAAAGGAACAGACGCTGAGAAACTTACGAAAGAAGATTGCATAAAGATTATTGAAAACAGCGATAAAACTAAAAAAAGTTCATAAGATATCATGGTAGATCTGAATGACTATTTTAATCCTGTAAGCATAGAAGGGCCTGATTTTGAGCATCTGTCTGCACAATCCGGTTTTCCTCACAGTATAACTATTCATACAGAAAATACCCCTGTAAAAGAATTGGGTAATTACAAAATTGCAATTTTGGGTGTTCCGGAAGGACGAAATTCTCCAAATGCAGGTTCATTCAAAGGACCAGATGATGTAAGAACTCAATTATATAAACTGGCAAAAATACCGGGAAAATCTAAAATAATTGATCTCGGAAATATGAAACATGGGGTCACATTTAATGATACCATTGCAGGTTTAACAGATATTCTCAGTTCGTTATTGGAGGGAAATATTTTCCCTGTTATTATCGGCGGAAGCAGTGCACTTATTCCTGCAATTGACAGGGCCCTTTCCCAACGAAAAATAAGATATACTCTTACTGCAGTCGATCCAAGAATTGATTTTAACAGTGAGAGGAAAGAAGCAGATTCGTTTAATTACCTTAATACAATAATTAATAACCACAAAAGCACCTTTGACCATTATATAAATATAGGTTATCAGACCTTCCTTAATGATCAGCAGGTAATAAATCGTTTTCTTAAACGCAAATCAGAGCTTGTCAGGGTTGGTGATGTGCGCCAGGCAATTTACCTGACCGAACCTCTTTTCAGGGACTCTGAAGTGGCAATATTTGACATTTCAGCTGTCAGGCAGTCTGATGCACCAGGTACTTTGAGCCCTTCTCCAAATGGGTTTTATGGTGAGGAGATCTGTCTGCTTTCCAGATATGCCGGAATTTCCGACAAGCTTAAAATATTCGGGTTATTCGATGTTAATCCTGATTTTGATATCAGGTCCCAGACTTCAGGTCTTGCTGCCCAGATACTCTGGTTTTTTCTGGAAGGTTTTTCACAAAAACAATATGAAACTCCGGTTCTGAGCAATGGAAACTCAGGGCGTTTTATTAAGTATCATGTAAGAGTCACCGACCTGGAAGACGATCTTATATTTGTCAAAAGCAATCTTACTGACAGATGGTGGATGGAATTGCCTGCTGAAAAAGATGAAAAATTATATGTAGCCTGCTCACATGAAGATTACCTGAAAGCTAACCGGAATGAAGTACCCGACAGATGGGTTAAGGCAAGTGAACGATTAAAATCCTGACCATTTTCACCTTTTAGTACTTTCGTTTTCAGTTTATCAAAATGTTTTGACTGCTCGTCAAAATGAAGGGATAAAATAGAACCAAAAAAAATTCACATTTGTTTAGGTGTAATATTTTTATTTATTTTACTAGTTCAACTTAAGTGCATCACGCTTGCAATAAATAGAATGAAAAAAGTAAATATTGTATTTCTTTTTTTAGTTTTAGTGCTACATCCGGCTTTGTCACAACAAGATCCGTTGTCGAGTCATTATATGTTCAATACACTTACTTATAACCCTGGCGTTGCAGGCACATCCGGTCAAATTTGTGCAACTGCTCTTAACCGGCAGCAATGGGTTGGTTTTAAAGGGGCTCCGACAACAACTGTTTTCAATATAAGTGCTCCGGTTACTCTCTTTCAGATCAAAAGTGGTGTAGGCTTGCTTGTTGAAAGCGATAATATTGGATTTGATAAGGATATAAATCTATCAGGATCTTACTCGTATCTCATGGATATGGGACAAGGGAAACTCGGCATTGGATTAAGCCTTGGGATGTTAAACAAAACTCTTTCACCAACCTGGTCTATACCAACGGATGATACACATACGCCTGCATCCGGAGATCCTCTGATCCCTGAGAACAAAGAAAGTTATGTAGCTTTTGATATGGGTTTAGGCCTATACTACAAAACTGATAAATATTATGCGGCATTTTCAATAACTCACCTGAATAAACCTGACATTAAATTTAGTAAAGGGCTGACCTATGTAAGCCGGCATTACTATCTTACAGCCGGGTATACTTTGCAATTGCCTAATCCATCACTTGAACTGATCCCTTCTGTTTTTGCTTTCAGTGACGGAAAGGTCGCCCAGGTAACTGTAACATCATTGTTAAGATACAATAAAAAGGTTTGGGGCGGCGTTTCTTACAGAGCGGGAGATGCCCTGATCGGCATGGTTGGTTTTGAATTATTTAATGGAATTCGTTTGGGTTACGCTTATGACTTTACAATATCAGACATAAATAAAAACAGCAGCGGGTCACATGAATTTATGGTTAATTACTGTTTTGACCTGAGTTTGGGAAAAAGCCCGATGAAATATAAAAGTGTAAGATTTTTGTGATTATAAAAAAAATTAACTTACTTGCAATATTAAATTCTTATGTAATATGAAAAAGGTAACTCTAATAGGTTTTATAGTTATACTCTTGCTAACCAGCTGCGGCTCTTCAAATAACGGAGAGTTGACTGGGGTTGTCGGCCGGAAAAAATTCTTTGAACCAGAACCATTTGAGATGGCTTTTGTTCCAGCCGGGAACTTTATGATGGGCCCTAGTGATCAGGATGCCGTTTTTGCAATGAATAGTATATCAAAATCTGTTACTGTAGATGCATTTTGGATGGATCAATGTGAAATTACCAATAACAAGTATCGTCAGTTTGTGTATTATGTCCGCGATTCTATACTGAGAACAAAACTTGGGAATGCTGATATTGCAAACAGACAGTATTTTATGGTTGATGCTGAAGGAACGGTTATTGAACCTAATGTTCTGAACTGGGAAGAAAAAATTGATCCTAAAGAAGAGACTACCAAAGCAACTATTGAAGAGATGTATTATCCTCCCGAAGAGAGATTTAACGGAAAAAAACAGGTTGATATCAGAAAACTTAATTATTCCTATTTCTGGGTTGATAATCAGTCAGCTGCAAAATCTACCTATAAATTTGACTATGCAAACAATACAGGTAAATATGAGGGTCAGATTACTAACAATGATGGGACCCGTACTGACATAAAAGACCGCTCTTCTTTCATAAAACATAATATTGTAAATTGCTATCCCGATACTTTGTGCTGGATAAGAGACTTTACCTATTCATTCAATGATCCTCAATCCTCTCTATATTTCTGGCATCCTTCATTTGATGATTACCCTGTTGTTGGTGTTAGCTGGGTACAGGCAAGTGCTTTCAGTATCTGGAGAACCGATTATATGAATAGTGCATTGAGAAAAGAAGGCATCGCAGATGTACAAGCTTACAGATTACCTCTTGAAACAGAATGGGAATATGCTGCCAGAGGCGGACTCGACCTCAATATGTACCCATGGGGAGGTCCATACACCCGTAATTACAAAGGGTGCTTCCTGGCTAACTTCAAACCACTGCGTGGTAATTATATCGACGATGGTAATGTGTATGCTGGAAAAGTAGGTTCATACCTGCCAAACGAGTACGGATTATTTGATATGGCAGGAAACGTTTCTGAATGGACATGTTGTGCATACCACCTGTCAGCATATATTTTTGAACACGATCTGAACTCAAACTTTGAATACAATGCAAAACCTCAGGACCCACCTGTATTGAAGAGAAAAGTAATACGTGGCGGATCGTGGAAAGATATAGCATATTTTCTTCAGACAAGTTCAAGAGACTATGAATATCAGGATTCTACAAAACCATTTGTCGGATTCAGAAATGTAAGATCTTATATCGGTGTAAATTAAATATTTGAAATAATCTAAAACAATCAGAATATGAGCCTAGCAGAATTAACTCAAAGCAACGGGTGGAAAAGTTTCATGGCGAAACTCTATGGAATTGGAGCTTCCATCGTAATTGTTGGTGCATTATTTAAAATACAACACTGGCCATATGCAACCCTCATGCTTACGGTTGGTCTTCTTACTGAAGCAATAATCTTCTTCTTTTCAGCATTTGAACCGCTGCATGAAGAGATTGATTGGTCTTTGGTCTATCCTGAACTGGCTGGAATTCATGGAGATGAACCTCAGGCAGTCGAATCGCATGATAAACACCGCGGAACTGGCGGCGGAGTTATTGCCGGCGGAGGTGGTGCCGGTTCTGTTGCTCTGGCCAAATTCGATGAGATGCTCGAGAAAGCAGAGATCACTCCTGACCTGTTTCAGAAGCTTGGTGTAGGAATGAAAAAACTTAGCGAAACCACTGGTAACATGAACGCCATGGGTGATGTTACAGCTGCCTCTACCAAGTATATGGGCACAATTAATTCTGCTAACGAGAATTTAGGTAAGCTGTCTGACTCTTATCAGGCTACTGCCAAAGTAATAAACGAAACAAGCTCTACCTATCATAATATGGCTGACTCAATGTCAGTTATCGAAGTTGGTGGAAAATCATATCAGCAACAATTAGAATCTCTTAACAAAAATCTTTCCGCACTCAATACAGTTTACGAACTTCAACGTAAAGGAGCCGATGATCATTTGAAAGATTCTGATTTGCTGTTTAAAGGAATTCAGGGATTAATGAAAGACCTTTCTGAATCAGCAGGTGACACTAAAAAATATCGCGAACAGATAACAAAACTAAACGATAACTTATCGGCATTGAATAATGTTTATGGAAATATGCTTTCTGCCATGAATGTTAAATAATGTGGCTTTTTTTATCTAACTAATAACTACCAACAAAATGGCTCACGGAAAAGAAACTCCAAGGCAAAAGATGATAGGTATGATGTACCTGGTGCTTACGGCCATGCTTGCACTTAACGTATCTAAAGAAGCCGTAAAAGCATTCGTAAAAGTTGACCAGGCTCTTACTTTGACTGTTGCTAACTATGCTAAAAAAAATGACCTTATATATAAAGATTTCGACAGAGCTGCTGCGGAAAACCCAACAAAAGCAGGCAAATATAAAACTGCTGCATATGCTGTAAAAGAAAGGGCTGATGAAACATTTAATTTCATGCAGGATCTCAAGATAACGATAATCAACAAGGGTGACGGTCCGGGTAACGCTGCCGTTTCCGGCAGGGAGGTTTTTACTGAAAAAATTCTGAAATTCGACGATAGTAATGTTCCATCTGAAATTCTTATTGGAGCAGCAGAGAATGGAAAAGCCAACGACCTTCATGCTATGCTTAATGAGTACCGCGATTTTCTTATAACAACCCTCGAGGGAAAAAATCCATTGATTGAAGAGTCTCTGAGAAAAAGTTTGAGTACAGAAGACGGAATAAGCTTACACACCGGAGAAAAGGAAAGATGGGAGAATGCTACATTCCAGACATTACCTATGGTTGCAGTTATCGCAATGCTATCAGAATTCCAGGTAAACGTTAGAAACGCCGAGACCGAAGTCCTCAACTACCTCTATACACAAATTGACGCTTCCTCATTTAAGTTTAATAAACTTGATGCAATTGTTATTCCAAATTCAAATTATATTACCTCAGGCAGCGATTACGAAGCACAGGTGTTTATTTCGGCTTCGGATTCAACTCAGCAGCCTGTAATAACAGTTAGCGGTGCTCAACTGCCCCTTGATGAATCTGGAAAAGGGATTTATAAAGTACGTGCAAGTACGGTTGGGCCTAAAACCTGGGGTGGAGTTATAGCACTTAAAGCTCCTGACGGATCTACCAAAACATATGACTTCCATTCTTCTTATGTTGTTGGGGAACCAAACGTAATTGTATCTCCCACTGCAATGAATATTATGTACGCTGGTATTGCAAACCCGATTGATGTTTCTGTACCAAATGTGAGTCCTGACAAAATTAAAATTAGTATCAAACCAGGAACAGGGACATTCAGTACTGAAAAAGTTAAAAATCCCAAAGGTGTTCCATTTAAAGGGGGTTGGTCTGTTGTACCAGCTGCTGTTGGAACAGATGTTCAGGTAATAGTTACAGCTGAGATAAATGGAAAACCAATGCAATTTCCTCCTTACCCATTCAGGGTAAAAAAAGTTCCACCACCTGTAGCAAATTTTGCTGATAAAAGCCAGGGAAGTGTTGGAAAAGCTCTGGCTGTGGCTCAAACTATGGTATTTGCCACCTTACCAGATTTTGACTTTGACCTACAATATGAAGTTACTGAATTTGTCTTATTCTATACTGATAAGGGATCTGATTACGCGGAACCAAGTACCAGTGCAAGCTTAACTTCAAAACAGAAAACAATTTTAAATGCAATGAGCAGGGGTAAAACTCTCATTTTTAAAAATATAAAGGCTAAACAAGGGACTAATAAACCAGTAGAAGTACCCCCAATAGTACTAACAATTGAATAATATCAAAATAAACACACTCTCATGAATAAGAAAATTCTATTCGGAATTATTATCCTTCTAACAGTTTCAGGGACTATTAATTCCCAGAGTTTCGGCGATATTTACAAAAAATCAATTCCTGATGCGAAGAAGATTGATTTCCCTTACCTCAGGGAAGCTGATGTTATCTGGTCAAAGAGATACTTCCGCCTCATCGATCTGAGGGAAAAGATAAATCAGCCTCTCTATTACCCAACCATTCCAACTAAAGATGGTAGGAAAAGTTTCATAGCTGTCATTATGGATGAAATAAAAGCTGGCACTATCAAGCCTTATTCTCCTCTTGATATGCTAACTCCTACTACTTATCAGGATATTACTGTAAAAATGGGAGCTACCACCAAAGTCCAGTCAATAAAAATTAATGCTGCTGGTGCAACCAGAGAAGATACAATTAAAGAAGCAACAAAACCTGAAAATGTTAAACAATTGCTTCTTTATGAGGAATGGTATTTTGATAAGAAACTGTCTTCTCTTAATGTAAGAATTATTGCTATCTCACCCTACTATATGGCATATGATGATCAGGTAGGAAGAATCACCCGTCAACAATTATTCTGGATAAAATATGACGAAGCCAGAGATGCTCTCGCAAAACAGGAAGTATTTATGAACAACAATGACGCCCAGAGAATTTCCTTTGACGACTTATTTATGCAGCGGAGGTTTGGAAGTTCTATCGTAGGTGAATCTAACGTTTACAACGACAGGCTTATTCAAGAATACGAAGTCGGCAAGTTCACTCTTTATGAAGCTGATCGTCTCAAAACTTGGCTATTCAACTTTGAACACGATCTTTGGGAATATTAAAATATTGTTATAAAAAAGAGGCTTTCACTTAAAGCCTCTTTTTTTTGTCTGAATGTCTGGACGTCATCTGGTCCGAACTCTGAAAATAAATATCACAAATATTTTTCTTTGGTTGCTTTCTTAACATCTTCAAGGTACTGCTTTATATTCTGCTCCTCTTCCTTCTTCACAATTAAAAGTACATCATCGGAATCTACAATAATATAATCCTTAAGACCCTGCAATACTGCCACTTTCCCGGGAGCTATATTGAATATATTACCACTGTTATCATACGAAAAAATGTTTCCGGTAACCAGTGTATTCCCCTTTTTGTCAACCGTTGAATGTTCTGACAGGGAACTCCAGGTCCCAAGATCCGACCAGCCAATATCAGTACACATAACATATACATTATTAGCTTTTTCCATAATCCCGTAATCAATAGATATGCTTCTGCATTCTGCATACGTCTTCCCGATAAATGCTTTTTCCTGCTTTGTACCAAACAGGTTTCTGCCTTCATCAAAGGCCAAATAGGTATCTGGTAGATGCTTCTCAAAAGCTGAAAGGATTGATTTGATATTCCAGATAAAAATCCCTGAATTCCAGAAAAAATCACCACTTTCCAAAAACACTTTTGCAAGATCAGTATCAGGCTTTTCTGTGAATGTTTTAACTTTTAACAGGTTACCATATCCTTTAACCGGTTTTTTCTGATCGGCCTGAATGTAACCGTATCCGGTTTCAGGTCTGTTGGGCTTAATCCCTAATGTAACAAGAGCATCATTCCCTTCAGCAAATTCAAAACATTTTTGCAGAACTTCAGTAAATTTATCTTCCTTGATTATAAGATGATCGGCCGGAGTAACAGCAATAACAGCCTCAGGATTTTCCTTTAATATTCTGAAGGTTCCATAAGCCAGGCAAGGTGCTGTATTACGGCGAAATGGTTCTCCCAGTACATGTGAAGGATCGATACCTAATTGTTCAACAACAAGGTCCTTATGATCAGCGTTTGTAACAACAAAAATATTTTCTTCGTGGCAAGTAGCTTTGAATCGCCTGAATGTCTGCTGAATAAGTGTCTCCCCTGTACCTAATATATCAAGAAATTGTTTTGGCTTTTCACGCCGGCTAAGAGGCCAGAAACGGCTTCCTACACCTCCCGCCATTATAATAACATATTTATTGTTCATATGAAAAATGATATTTTGAAACAATTTATGCAAATATATAACTATTTCTTCATTAAGGATTCAAAAACCCTGGTAACGGGAATACCGTAAAAATTAGTAATTTTGATGTTGATAATAAAATTATATGATTCATTTTCTAACACAGGTAGGACGTTACTTTATGTTTCTCAGAAAGGTTTTTGCGAAACCTGAAAAGCACTCCATATACTACAGGCAAACCATGCGTGAGCTAGTATATCTTGGACTTTATTCAGCAGGAATCATAGCTATTATCGCTTTCTTTATGGGTGCAGTAATTACCCTGCAAACAGCCTACAATACTCAAAATCCAATTTACCCAAAATATCTTATTGGACTTGGGTGCCGTGATTCAATAATACTTGAATTCTCTTCAACAGTTGCTGCACTTATCCTTGCAGGGAAAGTGGGTTCAAATATCTCATCTGAAATTGGCACTATGAGGGTCACTGAACAGATTGATGCACTTGAGATAATGGGAGTTAATTCTGCTTCATATCTAATCCTTCCAAAGATTATAGCTACTCTCCTCTTCAACCCTGTACTAACACTGATCGGGATTATAGTCGGGATATTTGGCGGATGGCTGGCTGGTACAGTATCAGGAGTGATAACTTCAGAAAACTTTATCTATGGTATCCAGTATGCATTTACACCTTATTACATAGTATATTCGTTGATAAAAACTTTATTTTTTGCATTTATAATAACAAGTATTTCTGCTTTTCAGGGCTACTATGTCGATGGTGGCTCTCTGGAAGTCGGGCGTGCGAGCACAAAAGCGGTTGTTTATAGCAGTATCCTGATTTTGCTATTCAATGTAATCCTTACCCAACTTCTGCTGTCATGATAACTGTTAAAAACCTTTCTAAATCATTCAATGGCAAGAAGGTTCTGGATGACATTTCAGTAACTTTTGAAACTGGTAAAACAAACCTTATTATAGGGATGAGCGGATCAGGTAAAACAGTGCTCTTGAAATCAATTGTCGGACTTCATGAAATTGATAGCGGAGAGATCTGGTTTGAAGATACTCTGTTTAGTGAACTTAATTTTACTGACAGAAAAGAGATCCGTACTGAAATTGGGATGCTTTTCCAGGGAAGCGCTCTTTTCGATTCGAAGACAGTTGAACAAAACGTTCGTTTCCCTCTTGACATGTTCACAAATAAAACTCCAAAAGAAAAAAATGAACGTGTTAACTTTTGTCTGAACAGGGTTAATATTGTTAAAGCCAATAAATTATTTCCGGCAGAATTATCGGGAGGTATGAAAAAAAGGGTTGCTATAGCCAGAG
Organism: Bacteroidota bacterium; assembly: GCA_025350595.1. Lineage (GTDB taxonomy): Bacteria > Bacteroidota > Bacteroidia > Bacteroidales > VadinHA17 > LD21. Next base: position 30,933 of record JANXXP010000133.1, on the reverse strand, counting down.
CAATAGCATTAAATCCAAAATATCTTTTTTGTGATGAACCAAATTCAGGCCTCGATCCGATAACCGCTATTCTTATTGACGCTCTTATCAAAGAACTTACTGAAGAATACTCTATGACCACAATTGTAAATACTCACGATATGAATTCAGTAATGGAAATCGGAGAAAAAATCATTTTTATAAGTAATGGAGTTAAATGCTGGGAAGGTAATAAGGATGAAATTCTTCATTCAGATTGCAGCACTCTGAATGATTTTGTATTTGCGAATTCACTTGCTAAAAAATTGAAGGCAGCAAAATAAGAGCATTAACGATTCTCTTTCTTTACCTCCTCATAATCAATATAATCGCCAATTTTTTTCGAAACCTTTTTATTGCTGGTTTTGCTGTTACTGTCCTGTTCAGGCGTTCTAACAGTTTTCCCATCTGTTTCGCCGTGACTGGTTAATGCCCTCACGAGCAAGAATATGGCAACACCAACTAATATATATCTTAGAAAAATCATTAATAATAAATATTTTATTGAACAATGACCATAGGTTTGTCATCCTTTTTCTTGACCTTATTCCCAAAAGCAATATTCATTCCCAACCTCAGATTAAAAGTATTCCAACTGGCAGGTAGTGGAATAGTGCTCGTGCCCGTCTTAATTGTATTCCAAACTATTGGTATTCTGTCACTGACCATATAAAACTGAAAGATCCCTGGTCTGAAAGCAAGACCAAAACCAAGATTGTCAAACTGATGATTTGCAGCCGTATAGCTAAAGCTTGTTGAAAAAGCATTTCCAAAATTCAAATTGGCTGACAATGTTGCTGATTCCCGTATCTGTTTGCTGATCACCCTGGTATACGACAACAATCCCAGTGAAAAGCTTTTTGTTAAGCTATAGCTTCCTCCTAGAGTAATCCCAAATGGGAGATATGTTGTAAAAGGTACTTTTGTACCGGAAAGATTAAATGAGTTTTTCAGTGAATCGACCATCTCCTGCCCTAATTGGTCAATAGTCTTTGTACCATTGATAACGTCAAGCATGTTCAATCCACTGAATTCAAACTTACTCTTTGCAACGAGATTGTTTACGTCATTCTTCCATTTAATAAACCCAAGGTCAGTGATGGATGCTGATACTACCAATTTTCTTGTAATATCATATGATGCCCCAATATCGAGTCCCAAGCCTAAATTCTTTGTGCCGGTCATAAAAGCAATAACTCCACCGGGTGTTTTAAACTGACTGTCATCAAGGGTAATACTCTTTATCTTGCCTGCTGCGTCCTTGGTTACTGTCAACGGTCCGCTCATATTAACTGCCATATCAGCATCCAGTGTATGAGTATAATCTGAATTAACTGTAATCCCAAAAGCTTTGTTATCAATTGATACATCGGCTATTCCGAATAAAAGTTTCCCCTTAACCCCTAGTCTTAATTTATTCGTAAAATTCTTTGAAAATCCCAAACCAACTTCCCTGTAGTATTTCATATCACTTCTTAATGACGACAAGTCAATTTTACTTCCGACAAATTGTTCATTTCCTAATAATGCAAGCTTAAATACATCCCCGGGGATAACAAAGTTTCCATCCATCCGATCATTGATATCGAGAAACACATACAGGTCTTTACCAGCTGAAAATCCAAGTCCGAATAATTGAACTTCAGACTCAGGCTCAATGAAGTTTTTGTTCTTTATTTTAGCAAGAAATTTATTAATGTCATAACCGGGAGAAAGAATCGTATTAACTGAATCTCCTGTCTTCCCTTTCATAAATACATCTGAGAAATTTATAAAATTGTTATTAATATTAAAGTTAATCCCTGATATCGCAGGTAAGCCTATGTATAAGGAATTTGAAGGCCTCAGAGCCGGATTAAGCAGGTGTTTCTGAGGCACATTCATAAAATAAAGAATCTGGCTGTTTTGAGCTTTTGTATTTGCATAGCTGATTGCCATCAAAAAAATCAGTATATATTTTGTTTTCCCGATCATATCTCTTGCCGATAAAAGGTTCACTTTAACTTAATATTAATAACCGGTTGCACAACCAGTGCAGCTTTGTAATCAATTCTGTTGTCGGAATAGATTTTAACATCCTTTGTACCATTTTCAGATGTTATCAGTCCAAACTTAAATATGATTTTATCTGTAGTGCTGATTGAGCTGAAAAATTCCTGCGTGAATTCTATATGAGTTGTAGTTTCAGTGAAACCGCTGGATTTTCCATTAGTATCTACCGGAGCGGGTTTTAAAAGATCTGTTGCATCGATAGTACTTTTAATTGTATGATTTGCTGGGTCGTAAAGACTCATTTTAAGTGATATGCCCAGAGGGAACCCGTTTTGCGCTGTTATGTCGACACGCAGCAATTTAAAATCTTCAGGTTTGAAGGAACTGGTACTTCCGCTGCTGCTTTTCAAAAAATTATCGACGGTATCTACAAACTGAAGATTATTCATTCTGAACTCAAGCGGGACTTCAACATCGAGAGAAGCAAGGAAACGACTATTTCCAAAAACGTAATTATCTCTAAGACCAGTATTCCCGGCAGGGTTCATATTAGCCGATCCCGAGAATCTGATTTTCTCAGGAGGCATTGAGATAAGTGAATCTATTTTGGATGTGGTTTTATCGACAGCAATTACTGCTGAAGCATCCCGCGAAGCAAAGGTAGCAGGCGTAATAGTCTGAGTAGCAAGTCCTAGGTTAACATTTGATTTGTTCTTCCTTATACCCGTACCATTAAATGTAACCTGCATTGGAATTGCAAAAGAATTTGAATAATTAATCTTAATAGAAGGACTGGATATAAGGAAACTTCCTGTGAGATGGCTTAAAACATCTGCAATTCCGAGATCAAGTGAATCGGGAGTAATTGTTTCAACCTGCTGGCCGAAATATCCTTTTGCATAATCAAAAACCGGGTTTGTAAGCTTAATGTCAAGCTTTATATTATCAGTACTGTTGAAATTAATCATTGTATTATTTGAGTTAACAACAATACCATAAGTCATTGGCAACCTGTTAAAAGGTTTTAAAACGTCTTTACTCAAATCAACAGTAGTATTATCAAATAATATTGTCCCGGCAAATTGAGCAGAAGGACCAATATTTATTACCTGTGAAACAGGAATACCTCCTCTTGAAGTTGAAGGAAGGGAAATAGAAAGAGCTGCTGTGAGGGAACTAACTGCGGTAATATTATACGATAGGTTTCCTGTAGTAATTTTGAATCCGGTTAACTCCACTCCGCTTCCTGCGCTGAAAGTAATGGTATCTTTGTTACTAAGTGATACTGATTGTGATGGTAGGATAATTCTTCCGGATTTTACAACCAAAGCCCTGCCCTTAATTGTGATCTGAATATTATTAGTATTAAGATTTATTATTACCGGTGTTGGGTTCGCAACACTCCCTGTAAGAACAATTGCAGCAATGATTGAGTTTGTGACAGTCTGATTTGTAAGATCTATCGAAGCGGTGGAGATCTGACCAGGAGCAACTCCGGGTATGGCAACTAATCCGCCTATTGCAGAATGGCCGGCGGTGTTAAATAAACTTACATTAACAGTGCCAATGGCAGCAGGCAAATTGTTCTTAATTGTAATATCAAGAAAGCCTGATTTGAATACTGCACTTTGAAAATTTGTTATCCCGGTAAATGTTTTTTCTCCCATGTTTACAGCCGGAAATCCAGGAAATGGATGAGGCGTCCCATTATCAAGTGTAATAAATTGATTTTTAAGGGCAACTGAAAAATTAGAGCTTATTTGTCCAAGAGTATAGCCGTAAGTAGCCTGAAAAGGATCGATTGATAAATCTCCCATGGCATATGTCTGACTGTATGCCACCATATTGGTCAAATTATAAAAATCGGCCAGTTTTAAATTTATTACAGAGTCTTTTTTGAAAACCAGTTTAACAAATTTGTTCTGATCAAAAACAACAGTATCGTTCGCTTTAATCATATCGCTTAAAGAAACACCCCCCTTAACAGCCGAAATTGCCATTGTCGGAGATAACACAGCGTTTTTGGAAAGCTTATTCATGTCGTAGGTATCTTTTTGACAACTGTAAGCTGCAAAGACCACTATTATGAAAACTATCCGAAATAAATTTCTTATCATAATCTGTTTATTATTTCTCTGTGTCTATTTTATAATTATATAGGAAATTATCTGTTCCACCGACAATAAGATGCCATCCACTCTTGTCCGACAATTTCCCAATTGAAAACATAGATGCTCCTCTAAGAGGAAATCCATTCATAGTCTCTCCTTTATTTCCAATAAGATATATCAATTTATTTTTGAGATCAAATACCCCTACTTTTCTGTCTGAAGCTGAAAAAATAAAGTTTAACGGTCCTCCCAGTTCCCCGGAGCTGAATTTTCTCGTGAATATCTCCAAATTATTATGGCCATAAAGATACAACATACCATTATCAATAAAAATGTATTCACCAAAACCATCACCGTCTATGTCAAAAATATCAAATGAATGGTCAATTGAAAACTTTTGCAGACTGATTTTTTTTACACTGCCATCGAAGTACACTTTTTGAATAGTCCCATCAGGGGAAGTACAAACAATTGAAGGATCTGACCCGGCAATTAACCTCATTGCCGATCTGGTTGCTTTTGTAGCTGGTTCTTTCAGGTTAACCCTTTTATTTCCTGCACGATCGAGAAAATAGATTGTTGTTTCATCGGATGCTACCAGATAATCCTTTCCGGAAACTTCAAAGTAACTGATTTCTGACTTAACCTGACTATTAGTAGTGAATAGATTCCAGCCTTTTACTGCATTCCCTGTTTTATCATACGAATAAATCTTTTTATCCTCCCCTGCTATAAATAACCTGTAATTGAGGTTATTATCATAGTCAACAAGTGATAACGAATTAGTTGCCGGCGACCTTAGTTTAACCGGATATCTATCAACATAATTTCCGTTTCTGTCGAGAAGATGAAGATAATTCCTGCCAGAAAAAAGTAACTGATATTTTCCGTTCCGGAAATAATCAATCATGTATATACTCCCGCTAATCCTCTCATTAAGTGGAACTTTCCAAAGTACCCGGCCTGCAGTATTTATGAGATATGTATTGTTCTTCAAATCCTGAATGAAAATCTCTTTTGCTCCTGTAATATGATTTGTAAAGAAGAATGGTTTTATACTTGCAACAGTATCGAGAAGAGTTTCCCACTCAGTATTGGATTCTTCTCTTGCTGTTTCTTTATATTTTACAGATAAGCTATTATATATCATGGCGTTACTCGATGCAAGCTGGTAGCCAATTGCCTGAATTTTATTAAGGGAATTTCTATTTGCGGTAATAGTGCTGACTATATCATTGTTAAGAAACCCAGCAATATACTCCGTAATATGTGATGGAGCACAGTAGAAAAAGTAACCGGCCCGGCTTGGAAGCGTACTTGCGAAATCGCGATATGTCAGATCATTTGCAAGAGTTTTGTTAAGAAGGTTGTCATATAATAACTTCGAGATAGTGGTAAAGGAACTTCCGGTTATAAGGAAGTTATCGTAAAAAGCTAAATATGATTCATCAAATCCGGGTGCAAATCCGGGTATCAATACTTTGCTGAGCCCATTATACGGAACTTTATAAACCGGAATTTTAATCTGGTTGTCAGGTTGAAAATATATAATATTGCTGTCAGGACCCAGTTCATTAAGAAAAATCAATTCAGCCTGAGTACGGTTAATCAGTTCATATATAATCAATGTATTATCATGCACCTGATTTCCTTTAATATTTATGTATGCCCTTGTAATCTCTTCACCGGTGTAATCTTTCAATTTGGAAGCAAGATCAATCGTTTGGCGTGAGATGGTGCTGTCGAATTTATTGTTCAAGGTTATTCCCTGATGAATAAGCGTTTCAAAAAGCACTGTTGATGAGGGAAGAATTTTATACGTATGGAATGCCTTTGGAGCAATAAATTTGTACTTGTATAGAAAATCCGATGAATCAGTACTTTCGGTATATCCGCTCAGTACCAGACCTTCTTCATTGATATAAATATCACCTCCCGCAGTTCCTGCAAGTTTAGCAATTTTTTGTGCCAGCCCCTGACCTTGTTCTCCAAGAACAGATTTAAGAAACCCCTGCAGATTAGCAAAAACCACAAAAATCTTATCCACGTTTTTCCCTGATGCAAGAAGTACTTTTGAAAACCCCGGAAGGTTTCTTACATCTCTCTCACTTGAAATCTGAAGACAAGCTTCTTCAATAAGTTTCACTGAAGAGCTGCATACCACTAATCCAGGGAAAAGAGTTATATATGCCGTGTCCTTCTGACTGTTAATTAAAAATGGCGCTTTAAGAACAACCCTGCTCTTTAATTTCGTTTCAATCACATTATTTATACCTGATGACCGGAGCATGTCTTTTATCTGACGATAGCTTATCTCACCAGCTGGAGTTGACAGAAGTACCTGAAGTTTGCCATTCAATGCCGGATGAAAAGAAATTACGGCCCTGCCTTCGTTCAATACCTTTTTAAACCCGACTTTATTTAGCTGATCAGTAAGATATTTCAGCTTCTGGTTAAAAATGCTTAACTCTTTGATCTTTCCCAATTCTCCAAACAAGCCCTTGCCTGTTGTAAGAGAATTCATGAAACTTTGAAGGTCAACGGTCTCAATTACTACACAGGCATCTGTAGAAATAACTTTATAAGGGTCTGTAAATATGATCTTTCTGCTTTGCCGGAAATAATACCCCATTATTACAAGAGCAGAGACAAGAAGTGTCAGAAGAATGATTGTGAATCGTTTTCCCACTGTCAGATCATTGGTTATTGATATAATCCAAAATTAACAAATAAAAGAATATTCCTGCGAGACCAAACACTTTTGGCACACAATTTGAACTATTGGTATTACATAGGCAATCTCAATAATATCCCTGATCCCTCAGGGCAGCCAGGTCAAAAGCCTGGCTTTCTTTTTATATCAGAATCCCCGGTACCCAATAATTTCCCTTACTTCCTTCACTGTTTTTGAAGCGCTTGCCCTGGCCTTTTCTGCTCCGGCAGCAACAACTCTTGAAAGATATTCATTATCAGACAGAAGATCTGTGATTCTGAGACGGATTGGTTCGGTGAATTTTACAATATCCTCAGCCAGTTGCTTTTTCATGTCGCCATAACGGATCTCGCAGGAGGCGTATTTCTCAGTGAAAAACTTAACCGTCTCTGGGTCTGAGACAACATTCATAATTGTAAAAAGGTTCTTCACCGGTTCGGTTTGTTCCTGATTGGGTGAGGTTGGGCCAGTGTCTGTGACAGCTCTCATTACTTTCTTACGGATTTCCTGGGGAGTATCGGCAAGAAATACACCATTCCCCTCACTCTTTCCCATCTTACCAGTACCATCAAGGCCGGGAATTTTTACCAGCTGCTGTCCAAAATTATAGGCATCAGGTTCAGGAAAATAGTTAACCTCGTACATCATATTGAATCTTCTGGCGAAATGCCTGGTCATCTCGAGGTGCTGCTCCTGATCTTTTCCCACCGGTACCTTATTCGCTTTGTGAATAATAATATCGGAAGCCATCAATACGGGATATGTAAGCAATCCTGCATTTACATTATCGGGCTGCAGCCTGACCTTCTCCTTAAATGATGCTGTCCTCTCCAGTTCACCAACATATGCATTCATATTTAGTAAAAGGTACAATTCAGCAACTTCAGGGACATCGCTCTGGATGAAAACAGTGGCGACTTCCGGATCAATTCCGCATGCGAGATATTCTGCAAGTACCTGTTTTATATTTCCATGAAGATCTGCAGGTTTTGGATGAGTTGTAAGCGCGTGGTAATCAGCTATAAAGAAAAAACAATTATTCTCTTTTTGCATTTTAAGAAAATTCTTTATAGCACCAAAATAATTTCCAAGGTGCAGGTTTCCTGTTGATCTGATGCCGCTTACTACTGTGTCCATTTTTTACTTAAATAATGTTCGGTGCAAATCTAGTAAAAAAGGCGCAACGGCACAACTGTATAACCATGAACTCAGCCTCCATATCTCCCTGCCTGACCGACATTAACTCACCCCCCATCCCACTCTCTGCTTCACAAAGAGGGGGGTGTAAGAAGCTCTATCACAGAAACATTCCCCCTCTTTGCGAAGCAGAGAGGGGGAAAAGAAGGGGGTGAGTTCATGGAAATCAAAAGGGGGTGAGAGTTCAGTTCATAGAGACTTAAGAAATTCGCCGGAAAATCGTACCTTTGCCCCATTAAAAATTTTGGCCATGGAATCGACAAGACAGAAAAAAGTATCGCGCTTAATCCAGAAAGAACTGGCCGACATATTCATTAAAAGAGGTAATGAATTCGCACATGGGAAGCTTGTTTCAATAACACGGGTCAGGCTTAGTCCTGATCTTTCTTTTGCAAAAGTCTATATAAGCATCTTCCCGGCAACGAACCAGGATGATGTTCTGCATTCAATAGAAGAACACACTTCAAAAATCAGATTTGAACTGGGACAGAAAGTCAGAACCCAGCTCAGAATTGTTCCTGATATAGCCTTCCATATTGACGACAGTCTTGACTATATTGACAAAATAGACAAACTGTTAAAATCCTGATATACATGCAATACGAACCAATAAAACAATCACTGGGCAGATTCTTTGCAGGGTCTTTGTTTATGAGAAAGACTCTCTATTTTCTTCTTGATCTTCTTCTCCTTCGTACCTGGCATGTTAAAAAAGCTTTGCGAAAAATCTCCCAGCAATATAGTGGCAAAGCATCGGTTCTTGATGCCGGATCAGGATTTGGCCAGTATACCTGGAGGATGAGCAGAATGAATAAACTTTGGAAAATAAAAGCACTCGATATAAATAGTGAACAGATTGCAGATTGCAATAAATTCTTTAATAAATCGGGGTTATCTGAAAGAGTTGTCTTCCAGACAGGTGATCTTACCGCTCTGGCTGATCTGAATTGTTATAATATTATTCTATCGGTAGATGTAATGGAGCATATTGAAGAAGATGTTCTTGTTTTTCAGAACTTTTACAAATCACTGAAAGAGAATGGAGTACTACTGATATCAACTCCTTCTGATCAGGGAGGATCTGATGTACACAACGCAGAAGAAGAATCTTTTATTGATGAGCATGTAAGAGATGGTTACAGTATAAAGGATATAAAGGAAAAGCTTACTCTTGCAGGATTCAAAAATATTGAGGCGGGTTATACCTATGGAAAACCAGGAAATATTTCATGGCGATTGTCGATGAAGTATCCGGTAAAAATGCTCAATACTTCATATCTCTTTTTTCTGCTCCTCCCTTTTTATTACCTGATATTCTTCCCTGTTTCAATTGTACTTAACATTTTCGATCTAAGTTTAACTCATAAGACAGGAACCGGGCTGCTGGTTACCGCCAGAAAATAAAAAAGTGAAACTCTCATTATACATAGCAAAAAGGTACCTGTTCGCAAAAAAATCGCGGAATGCAATAAACATTATCTCGGCAGTATCGGTAGCAGGTGTTGCAGTAGGAACGATGGCACTTATTATTATCCTGTCGGTTTTCAACGGGCTTGAAACAATGGTTAGTGCAATATTCAACACCTTTGATCCCGACATTAAGATAACTGCTGCTGAAGGAAAAACATTTATTGCAGATACATCAAGGCTGAAACTTCTTGCAAAAGTTGATGGGGTATCGTGTTATTCCCTTGTACTGGAGGAAAATGCACTTCTGAAATATGGTGACAGACAATTTATTGCAACAATAAAAGGTGTTGATGATAACTATACTATGATTTCAAATATCGACAGCTCAATGTTTGAAGGCACTTTCTCTCTCCGATCAGAAAAAGGTCGTCCTTATGCTATTCCCGGAATAGGCGTTGCACAATATCTGGGGCTCAGGATTAATTTTATCTCACAATTATCTATCTGGCTCCCCAAAAGGACAGGGAACACAAATATTAATGCAGAAGATCCTTTTAACAAAAAGTATATAACGCCTTCCGGTATCTTTGAGGTAGAAAAAGAATATGATTCAAAATATGTTTATGTCCCTCTTGAGTTTGCCAGAGAGCTGATAGAAGTAAACGAAGGAGTAACCTCCCTTGAAATAAAATTTTCTGATCGGACTGATCCTCAGGTTGTGCAGAAAAACATCACCAAAATTTTCGGAAAGGGCTTCATAGTAAAAAACAGGTATGAACAGCAGGAGATCTTTTATAAAGTAATGAAATCAGAAAGACTGGCTATCTTTCTTATCCTGACGCTGATCCTTATTATCGCATCATTCAACATAATGGGTTCCCTTACCATGCTAATAATTGAGAAAGAGCGTGATATTGAAATACTTAAAAGCCTTGGTGCAGATAATAACCTGATAAGGAAGATATTTATTTTTGAGGGATGGCTAATCTCAATTATCGGAGCTATTGCAGGAATAATTCTGGGTTTCGCAGTTTGCTGGATACAGCAGACTTATGGACTCGTAAAACTTAATAGCGAATCGCTGATTATGGACTCATATCCTGTTGTAATGAAGGTAAAAGATTTTATTGTGGTTCCCGTAGTCGTATTACTTATAGGCTATTGGGCTGCATGGTATCCGGTAAGATATCTAACAAAGAAATTTCTTAATAAGGACGTGTAATAATCAATTACTATATTTACACCAAAAGCACAGAAAACCTTGAATTTAGAAAAATGAGATTATATTTAATAATAATTGAGTGTCTGCTTATAATAATAAAGTAAAATGATCAGGCTTAAGATTCTCATATTATTTCTGATTTTGCTGGTAGCCGGTTCGTGTACCAGCAGAAAAACAAAATTAGATAAGAACAATCTGATTCCCGAAAAAGATCTGATTGCTATTCTGACCGACTTTCATATTGCAGACGGCCTTTTGACTCTTCCAAAATATCATTCCTTGTTTTTATCACTTGATTCGATTTCAGCTTATATCCAGGTAATAGAAAAACATGGGTACACAAAAGACGCCATGGACAAAACAATCAAGTACTATTTCATTAATAACCCAAAACAGCTGATTAGTATTAACGATCAGGTTCTTGGAATACTTACCGAGATGGAATCGCGTGCTGAAAAACAGGCTTTGCTGGAAGAAAATCACATAAATAACCTATGGAGAGGCAAAGAGTTTTATTTCTTCCCCGACACCTTAAGATCCGACTCCACACAATTTGACATAACTATAAATAATCCAGGCTCTTATTCCTTATGTTTTTCAGCCACCCTTTTCCCCGACGACCAGTCGGTTAATCCGCGAATTACCGCATATTCATGTAATTCAGATAGTATTGACAAGGGGAAAAAACATTTCATTAAAACGATTAATTACTTAAAAGACGGCCTACCCCATACATATACTCTTATGCTGAATGTTCCTGATAAATCATTTTTCCGTTTCAGAGGCTTGCTGTACGATTTTGATAACCTCCCGGATAACAGGGAAAAGCATATCTATATCGATAGAATCACTTTTACCTATTCCTCAGTGGCGGTGGTATGAAACGTTTTTCAGCCCAGTATATTATTACCAATTCAGGATTCCCGCTAAAAAGAGCCATTATCACAACTGAGGATGACGGAACAATAATTAATGTTGAGGATACGGAAGGGAATCTTAAAGAAAAACAATCTGTTGAATTTCATAATGGCATAATCATTCCCGGTTTTGTGAACTGCCATTGTCATCTTGAGTTGTCGTATTTGAAAGGATCGGTTGTTCCAGGCGGTGGATTGAGCACATTCCTGGAACAGGTCAGAAACTCCAGAAATAATACTCCTGACGCTTTAACAAAATCATCTTCCTCAGCCGATAATGACATGTATAATGAAGGAGTGTCGCTATGTGCTGATATCTGTAATACCTCACTCTCCTTTAGTATAAAACAGAAAAGCAGGATAAAATACATCAGCCTTCTGGAAGTTTTTGGAATTGATCCGGAAAAAGCCACCCGGCGTCTGGATGATTTATTAAAAGTTGCCGAAACTGCTAAGGAGATGAAACTGCTTTTCTTCCTGGTGCCTCACGCTGTTTATTCGATGTCATTACCTCTTCTGAGGCTTCTTAAGGAAAAAAGTGAGAAGAATAAAATTACTTCAATTCATTTTATGGAGACCGCAGATGAAGAGACTTTTCTTAGAAATAATACAGGATCGTTACTTACATCCTTTGAACGCTCTTCCTTAATGCCATCAAATCCTGAAATTGCAAAAAATCATGCTGATGCAATTCTCAATGATCTGACACAGAGTGGTAATCTTATTTTGGTCCATAACACCTTTGCCGATCGGGAGACAATAAGAAAAATTAAGGTAAGAAAAAACTTATTCTGGTGTTTGTGCCCTGGTTCAAATATTTATATTGAGAATCAATTACCTCCTCTTGATGTACTCCTTGATGAGGGGTGTGAGATAGTTATCGGAACTGACAGCCTGGCTTCCAATGATAAACTCAGCATACTTGGTGAGCTAAAAACCCTTCAGAGGTATTTCCCTTTTCTTACAATTGAAGAGCTTGTCAGATGGGGAACTTTGAATGGGGCTAAAGCATTATGTGAAGAAGACCATTTTGGAAAGATTGAAACTGGCAAAAAGCCTGGGCTGCTCCTGCTTGAAAACGTTGACCTGCAAAATATGAAACTCCTGCCTGATTCATTTGTAAGAAGACTTATTTAGAACCTATTTGCCCCCCCCAATCCCGCCTAAGCGGGACTAATCAATCATATAGAGTTCCAGAACCCCGTTTAGAGCTTGTCCCGCGAAGCGGGAGGGCAGGTGGCAAAAAAGAGAAGGCTAACTATATCCTTTATTATTGCTAATTTTGAATCCATAAAAAAGTAACCTTGATGCCCACATTTCTATTTGATGAAATAATATTCGGACCGGTAAAGAGCAGACGATTGGGTGTTTCGCTGGGGATAAATCTGTTACCTGTCAAAAGAAAAATCTGTAATTTCAATTGCATCTACTGCGAATGCGGGTGGACAAAAGATATAGAAAATGCTGTTAATAAACTTCCCGGTCGCGAGGAAGTATATAATGCCCTTGATAAAAAGCTCTCAGAAATGAAGGTTAAAGGCCAGTCACCTGATGTAATTACGTACGCCGGGAATGGAGAACCTACTCTCCATCCTGAATTCCCGGGGATAATTGATGATAGTATAACGCTGAGAGACAAGTATTTTCCTAAAGCTAAAATTGCGGTATTATCAAACTCCACAACTATAAATAATCGACTTATAAAGGCAGCTTTATTAAAAGTCGATATGAACATCCTTAAACTCGACTCTGCAATAGGCTCCACAGTGAAGATCCATAATCAGCCCAGAGGAAATTTCAATATTGAAAAAGTTATTGATGATCTTGCAGCGTTTAACGGCAAGGTTATTATTCAGACTCTTTTCCTTCGGGGTTTATACAACAATAATGTTATAGACAACACAACACCTGCAGAAATAAGTGCATGGATAGAGGCAATACGGAGGATCAAACCCTCAGAAGTAATGATCTATACTATTTCCAGAGATACTCCTGATGGTGGGAAATTAATTAAAGTCCCTGAAAAAGAGCTTAAAGAAATAGCCGCGCTTGTTGAAAAGCTTGGTATTAAAACGAAAGTTTCAGGTTAAAGTTGAATAAAAGTTACAATATACTCATTTGTCCACTGGAATGGGGATTAGGTCATGCTGCCCGGATGATCCCGCTGGCAAGTGCGCTGCGGGATATGAATAACAATATTATCATAGGCTCAGGAGATGAGCACCTGGCTCTTTTCCGGAAAGAATTACCCGGACTTTCATATCTGAACTTTAGCGGATTCCGTCCGGGGTATTCAAAGTTTCTGCCTCAGTATCTCTCGATGCTACTGAAAACACCTGTTCTTTTGTATCATATAATCAAAGAACATTTCGAGCTGAAGAAGATTATCAGAGAGTATTCTATTGATATTGTTATCAGCGATAACCGGTTTGGATTATGGAACAGTCATATTACATCTGTGTATATTACCCACATGCCTTTAATTCCGTTTCCAAAACCATTCAGATTTCTGGAATTCATTGGGATCTTACTTCACAGAGCCGTTATTAATAAATATTCCCTCTGTTTCATTCCTGATCTGCCCGGGGAGCTGAATGTTAGCGGGAGACTATCGCACGGATTAAAACTACCCGATAATGTCAGATATACAGGGATATTATCACGGTTCAATTCAATCGGACAAACTGATAAAGTAAAGAAACTGAAATATCCGTATAACACGGTTATCCTTTCAGGCCCTGAGCCCCAACGTGGTATACTTAAACAAAAATTAATAACTATTTTTAGAGATAAAATCCCGGTAACTGTAATGCTGGAAGGGGTGCCCGGTAAGGAAAATGGTCCGGTAACATCCGGTAATATCACTTTTATTAATCATCTTCTCACTCAGGAAATGAAAGAAATGATTTCCGGAAGTCAAAGTATTATTACCCGATCGGGATATACAACAATTATGGAGCTTATAAGCCTCAATTGCAGTGCATTATTAATCCCCACACCTGGCCAGACCGAACAGGAATATCTTGCTGAATCTCTTAGCGAAAAAGGATGGTTTTCCACACTCCGGCAGAATCAGATAAATGAAAATATTAATCTGCCATCAAGCAGTGCTGAATGGATAGATGATATAAACACACAAAGCCCCTTTCTCCTGAAGAAAGCTTTGAATGAATTATTAGAAAAACATCATGAAAAGGGTTAATCCAAAGAATCCTGTGAGGAAACCGAACCAGACCTGGTGAGGATTATGGAAGTTAAGCCTTAAGCTTGCTGACATAACCAAACCTCCAGCAAAAACAGCTGATATAAGATACCATAATAGAGGTGTGTACATTTTAAAAGAAAGGAGCAATACGAGGGCTAACAGATACCCAGCTCCGACAGAATGGAGTGAAATTTTCCAACGGAAATTGACAAGTGTAACAATAAGAGAAACAAAGGCAGCTGCAAAGATACATGACTTCAAAAAAACAGGTAACGGAAACCGGTAAATAATATAAGAAGTAGTTGAATAAAGAAGCGTTGCAATTATAAGAGGCACAGTTCTTTCTTCCCTTTTGAAAATGGTCCAGGAACTGATAATATTTCTGTAACGAAGGAAGGGTAATAAGGAAATAGGGACTAAAACATTATTTATCAACACGATAAAAAATAATAACTTCTTCACTGTGAACGGAAGATATCCAAACAGAGTAGGGGCAGAAAAAATGATTGCCATCCCATAAACAGGGATTAACAAGGGATGAAAAATTATGGATATTACTTGTGCCCCTTTACCGGTAGATTCTTTTGTTCCTATAGTATTCATATCTCCCTCCTCAATCTTGCCACCGGAATATTAAGTTGTTCCCGGTATTTTGCAACGGTCCGGCGTGCTATCTGGTACCCCTTTTCCTGCAGGATTTCAGTAAGCCTTTCGTCTGTTAGTGGTCTCCGTTTCTGTTCATTTTCAATACAATCCTGTAAAATTCTTTTAATTTCTCTTGTCGAAACTTCTTCGCCGCTATCAGTCTGCAGACCTTCTGAAAAGAAAAACTTCAGAGGAAATATTCCGAAGTGAGTCTGGATATATTTACTGTTTGCGACTCTCGATATTGTAGAAATATCCAGTCCCGTCATTTCAGCAACATCTTTAAGGATCATCGGTTTCAATTTGGTTTCATCACCGTCAATGAAGTATTCCTGCTGATATTCCAGAATTGCATTCATGGTAAGGAGGAGCGTATTCTGCCGTTGTTTAATTGCATCAATGAACCATTTTGCCGAATCGATTTTCTGCTTAACAAAGAGAACAGCCTCTTTCATTTCTTTTTTCTGACTTTTATCTCGGCTGTATGTATGAAGCATTTCGTTATATGCAGCACTAGTTCTTAGTTCCGGGAGATTTCGTGAATTAAGGTGAAGGTCAAACCCATCCTCAGAAAACTCGAGTATAAAGTCAGGAATTATTGGCTGGGATGTTTTGTTAAACGGATCACTATAAACTCCGCCCGGTTTTGGGTTCAGCTTCAATATTTCATCAATTGCTGCTTTGAGTTCATTTTCAGTAATCCCAAGCCGTGTTACAATTTTATCGTAATGCCTTTTCGTGAATTCATCGAAATACAGGTCAATAATTGTATGTGCAATATTAAGAGATGGTTGCGAGTAGTCGCGTTTCTCAATCTGAAGTAAAAGGCATTCTCTCAGGGTACGGGCCCCTACCCCTGAGGGTTCAAGGTCCTGGATTATTTTAAGAACCTCTTCGAGTTCACTTTCGGTAGTTTCAACATTCTGAAGAAAAGCAAGATCATCAACAATGTTTATCAGTTCTCTCCGCAGATATCCGTCCTCATCTATATTTCCAAGAATATATTCTCCAAGTATCTTCTGTTTATCCGTAAGGTCACGCAGAGCCAGCTGCGATTCCAGATGCTCACTGAAAGATAATCCCACTGAAAATGGTATTTCAGTTCTTTTTTCTTCGTCTTTACTATAGTTTTTGGCCTGAAGACGATAGTCCGGAATATCGTCCTCTTCAATATAATCATCGAGGGTAAATTCCTCCTGATCCTTATCTTTTTCCTCAAACTGATCTTCGTCTTCTGATTCAGAATGGATGTCCTCTTCTTCCTGTCCCTCTTCAAGTGCAGGGTTTTCCTCCAGTTCTTTCTTTATTCTCTGTTCAATCTGCAAAGTTGGCACCTCCAGCAGCTTGATCATCTGGATCTGTTGTGGGGAAAGCTTCTGAAGCAATTTCTGTTGTAAACTTTGTTTTAGCATCCTTTTCTCCTCTTCAAATATAAATCTGAATAAGTTCTTCTAAAACTCAGCATTTTTGGGAGTTCTTGGAAAAGGTATCACATCGCGAATATTTGACATTCCGGTAACAAATAAAATAAGCCTTTCAAATCCCAATCCAAATCCGCTGTGCGGAGCTGTTCCGAATTTCCGTGTATCCAGGTACCACCAGAGATCCTTTTGGGGTAATTTCATCTCAGTAATGCGGGCAAGCAGTTTCTCATAATTCTCTTCTCTCTGCGATCCGCCGATTATTTCACCGATTCCCGGGAAGAGGACATCCATTGCACGTACTGTTTTGCCATCCTCGTTCTGCTTCATATAGAAAGCCTTTATCTCTCTCGGATAATCGGTAAGGATAACAGGACGTTTGAAGTGTTCCTCAACAAGATACCTTTCATGTTCAGCCTGAAGATCGCGGCCCCAGCCTACCATATAATCCCATTTTTTCCCTGTAGCTGTCAGAATTGAAACAGCCTCGGTATATGTTATTCTTACAAACTCATTATTAAGTACAAAATTGAGTTTCTCAAGAAGTTTATTGTCGATCATATTATTGAGGAACTCAAGATCTTCACGGCAATTTTCGAGCGCGTATTTGATAAGATATTTTACAAACTCTTCAGCAAGATCCATGTTGTCGTTAAGATCATAGAAAGACATTTCCGGTTCTATCATCCAGAATTCGGCAAGATGCCTGGGAGTATTTGAATTCTCTGCTCTGAAGGTCGGTCCGAAGGTATATATCTCACCTAGTGACAGGGCGCCAAGTTCCCCTTCAAGCTGTCCGGAAACAGTAAGATTCGTTTCTTTTCCGAAAAAATCGCCATTGAAATCCAGAGATCCATCCTCTTTGTGAACCAATTTATTCAGATCCATGGTGGTTACATGGAACATCTCGCCAGCGCCTTCAGCATCGCTTCCGGTAATGATGGGAGTATGAAGATAGAAAAATCCCTTATCGTTAAAGTAGTTATGAATGGCAAAAGCCATTGAGTGTCTTATTCTGAAAACAGCACCGAAAGTATTTGTTCTGAATCGGAGGTGGGCATTCTCGCGCAAAAATTCCATTGAATGTCCCTTCTTCTGCAGAGGGTATGTCTCTGCATCACTCTTTCCATAAAGTTCAATAGAAGAAGCATTGATTTCAACTTTCTGGCCTTGTCCCTGAGACTCAACCAGTTTGCCGCTAACAGCAATACATGCACCGGTGGTGATATCCTTTATAAGATTCTCATCAAATGACACAGTATCAGCAACCACCTGAATATTATTTATAGTCGATCCATCATTGAGTGCTATGAAGACAACATTCTTGTTACCTCTTTTCGTTCTCACCCATCCCTTCACAAGTACCTCTGAACCTACCTGAGAAGTGGATAATAATGCTTTAATCTTTGTTCTTTTCATTATGATCATTTATAATCAATAAAAATAGTAGCGCAAAAATAATAAAATGTTAGTCGCTAAGGGCGATTAAATCGACCTTATTTTGTTTTATATGATTAATGTGCTCATTTCAATAACTCAAAAGAGCCGTTTTTATTTCTTTATGGCACTATTTTTGAGGTCTACTGTCTTCTTTTTCAGATTCTTTGACAGGCAGTCAAAATATATACACTAAATTTCAGTTATATTAATTAATGTAGCCGACACTTTCCGGTATTGGTTTGAATATTGGCAAAAACTGAATAACTTTGAATATTAATATGAAAAGAAAATAACGCTATGGAAGAACATAAAAAACTTATAGTTGTGCCATGGGATTTTACTCATGTTGCCGAGCATGCATTGGCACACGCAGTCAAGATAAGCCGTATGGTGGGGAATGATATATGCCTCTTGCATGTTGTCGACACCGGCATTAGTTCTAAAGATGAAGCAGAAAAGAAGGCTAAATTGCAGCATGTATCTGAAGAAACCAATAAAAACTTCAATGTTCCCGTTTCCTATCATATAGTTAAGGGAAGTATTTTTTCAGCCATTGCCGAATACGCAAATGAGAAGGAAGCCAGTCTTGTTGTTATGGGGACTCATGGAATGAAAGGGATGCAGAAGCTTACCGGAAGCTGGGCGTTAAAAGTTATCGTTAAATCAAAAATCCCATTTATAGTTGTTCAGGATGCTCCGGTTGACCAGGAGAGGTATCACAATATTGTCTTCCCGGTTGATTTCAGGGGGGAAAATAAAGAAAAGATGCAAATGGCAATTTTTATGGGTAAATATTTTGAGTCGAAGATCCACATGCTGGTTTCTTTGAGTACCGATTCTTCCTTGTTAAAAAAGACCAATGTAAATCTAAATTTTGCAATTAAGTTTCTTATACAGAATAACATAGATTACGAAATACATGAAGTCCCAAGAGGAGATTTTGCTCAACAGACTCTCGATTTTGCCCAAAAAATAAATGCCGATCTTCTCCTGATTATGACAACCAAGAATATCACAATGGCTGATTATGTAATGGGCGCGTCGGAACAATTCATAATCGCAAACAGTTCAAAAATTCCTGTTTGCTGTGTTAACCCCAAAGCAACATTTGCAAAGGTTGGCCAGTTCATGTATGGTTGATAAGCAAACAAGAACCAGCTTATGTCAATTGTAGTTCAGGGTGTTACGAAACTTTATGGAGAGCAGAAAGCACTCGATAATGTCTCCTTCGAGGTAAAAACAGGTGAAATTGTAGGGTTCCTGGGACCAAATGGCGCCGGGAAATCAACTATGATGAAGATTATTACAGGCTTCATCCCAGCATCATCAGGCCAGGTACTTGTTAACGGTCTTGAGGTGGGAACGGATAATCTTGAAGTTAAAAGGCAGATTGGCTATCTCCCCGAAAATAACCCCCTCTATCCTGAAATGTATGTAATGGAGTATCTGGCCTTTGTGGCTTCCATATATAAATCTAACATTTCCAGGAAAGTCCAGATTGATAGTATCATTGAACTGACCGGTCTTATTCCGGAACAGAAAAAGAAGATCGGTTCACTTTCAAAAGGCTACAGACAAAGAGTCGGTCTTGCCCAGGCGCTAATCCATCATCCCGATGTTTTGATACTTGATGAAGCAACAACTGGTCTTGATCCGAATCAGATTATTGAGATCCGCAACCTCATCAAAGAGGCAGGAAGGGAAAAGACCATTATGCTTTCAACACATATTATGCAGGAGGTCGAAGCTATATGCGACAGGGTAATAATTATTGATAAGGGGATGATTGTAGCAAATGAAGAGAAGAGTAAAATCTACTCAATAATCAAACGTCCAAAGCAAATTATTAATATAGAATTCGATAAAGAACCTGACCAGCTATTGCTTGCTGCTATTAAAAATGTGTTCAGGGTGAAACATATTCAAAATAATTTATGGCTCATTGAAGCAGATGGAGATGAGGATGTTCGTCCAGCCTTGTTTGATTTTGCAGTGAAAAACGGACTCATGGTTCTTTCGCTTCAGAAACATGAAAGCAACCTCGAAGAGATTTTCAGACATCTTACTTCAAGCTAATATTTGAAAGTCACTGTTATTTTAGGGTCATTTTATTGATTTTCTTCGTTTGCCCCTACCCAAAGGGTGCGAAGAACCGAGCACGCAGTGCGAACTCGGCGCAGCCAAAATCAATCAGGTTAAACAATAATAACTGATTGCCTTTTTTTGCTTTTACTGTTTATTTTTGTTTTCTTTGCACTGTAATTGAATGGTGGAAAAATTTGTGCTGATTGCAACCACAGGAAAAAATGCTAAAACGTAGTCATTGCTATTCCCAATCAAACAGATGTACCTCCATGAAGTGCCTAAAGTGCCTAGAGTGCCTTTAGTGAATAAAGTGATTGGAATACTTAGAATTATAGAATATCTTTTAAGAGATCATCTTTTTAACTTTAAGTACTTTAGGCACTCCAACCTTTTAAATATTTAATAGATAACTAAATAATTGAATTATGGGATATTTATTTACATCAGAATCAGTTTCAGAGGGGCACCCAGATAAGGTAGCCGATCAGATATCAGATGCTTTACTTGATGAATTCCTTCGCTGGGATCCGGAATCAAAAGTTGCGTGCGAGACCTTCGTAACAACAGGTCTTGTTGTTTGTGGTGGAGAGGTCCGCACATCAGGATGGGTAGATGTACAGGAAACTGCCCGCATGGTTATACGTAAAATTGGCTATACAAAAGCTGAATATCGTTTTGACAGCGATTCATGTGGTATAATATCTACTATTCATGAACAATCGGCTGATATAAACCAGGGTGTTGTTCGTGAAAAACCCGAAGAACAGGGAGCCGGCGATCAGGGTATGATGTTTGGTTATGCTTGTCGTGAAATGGATAACTACATGCCTCTCACAATAGAGCTGGCACACAGGCTGCTTGAGGAACTGGCAAATATACGCCGTGAAGGGAAACAGATGAAATACCTTCGTCCCGACAGTAAATCGCAGGTTACAGTTGAATACGACGATAATAATAACCCTCTTCGTATTGATACAATCGTTGTTAGTACCCAGCATGACGAATTTGTGCTTCCAAAAGATAAATCACACAAAGCAGAACTTACAGCTGAAAAAGCCATGCAGGAGAAGATCGCTGAAGACATCAAAAAAATTCTTATCCCAAGGGTTAAAAAGTCCCTCCCTGCAAGAATTCAGAAACTTTTCAGCGCAGAGCATAAACTTCTTGTCAACCCTACAGGAAAATTTGTAATCGGAGGTCCTCATGGTGATACCGGTCTTACGGGACGTAAAATCATCGTTGACACATATGGTGGACATGGAGCACACGGGGGTGGAGCTTTTTCTGGAAAAGACTCATCAAAAGTTGACAGATCAGCTGCTTATGCTGCCCGTCATATAGCCAAGAACTTTGTAGCTGCGGGCGTTTGTGACCAGGCTCTTATCCAGGTGGCTTATGCTATCGGAGTTGCGCAACCCGTTGGTTTATATATTAATACTTACGGAACAGCTAAGGTAAAAGACAGCAAAGGAAAGACTATGCACGACGGAGAGATCGCAGAAAAGATCAATAAGATATTTGATATGCGTCCTTACTCAATCGTTCAGCGTTTCGGTCTGAAAAACCCTGTATTCCTCGAAACAGCATCTTATGGTCATTTCGGTCGTGAATGTTACTCACAGGATGTTGATGTTTATTATGAAGTTAAAGGCAGCAAACCAGGTGCTGCAACCGGTAACGGCAAAAAAACATACAAGAAAAAAGTTGAGTTTTTTGCATGGGAGAAACTGGATTACGTAGAGAAGATAAAGAAGGCGTTTAAGATCTAAACCATTTTGCCCCCCAACCGCCCCAAAGGGGGGCAGAAATCGGGAAGCAAAACGAAATCAATGAACATCCTCGACGAAATATCACAGAATAAGATCCTTCTTTCCGACGGTGCGTTGGGTACATTTCTTCATGCAAAAGGGATGACACCCGGGGAATGTCCTGAATTATGGAACATAACCCACAATACTGAAGTTAAAAGTATTGCAGAATCTTATTTGCAGGCAGGATCAGATCTTATTACTACAAATAGTTTCGGAGGAAGCATTTTCAAACTATCCCAATACGGCCTGGGGAACAGATTGTACGAATTAAACAAGACTGCTGCTGAAATATACCGGGAAGCTGCCGGCAAAAATAAACATGTTGCCGGATCAATAGGTCCCACAGGAAAGATGCTACTTATGGGGGATGTCACCGAAGCAGAATTGTACGATACTTTCAGGGAGCAGGCTCTTGCTCTTGAAGCCGGAGGCGCTGACATTATCATTATTGAGACTATGTCAGCTATTGATGAAGCCGCTTTGGCAGTCAGGGCTGCAAGAGAAAACACGGAATGCACTGTAATTATTACAATGACCTTTTCTAAAGAGCCAAATGGGGAATATCATACCATGATGGGAGTATCTCCTGAAGAGATGGTAATCTCAATGAAGGAAGCCGGAGCTCATATAGTAGGATCAAACTGCGGAAATGGCATTGAAGATATGGTTGGTATTGTAAAAGCAATCCGGGCCATTGACAATAAAATTCCGGTAATGATCCAGGCTAATGCAGGGATCCCCGAATTCATTGACGGAAAAACTGTTTTTCGCGAATCACCTGAGATGATGGCATCATTTATACCTGAACTCATTAAAGCAGGTGCCAATATAATAGGCGGGTGCTGCGGAACTACCCCGGAGCATATAAGTGCTATAGGTAAAGTTTTGGGGAGATAGCTTTTTCTCCTCCTCCTGGTTAACCCCCCTGCTCCCGCTTAGGCGGGGGGGTAAAACCTGGCAGATGGGTGAAATTCAAGGTGATAAGACAGGATCTTTCCTAGAACGACGCCTTCACAATCCTTGCGACATTATCAGAACGACCCAAGGTATAGTAGTGTATACCAGGGACCCCTTCTTTTATCAATTCCTTCGACTGCATAGTAGCCCACTCAATTCCAACCTCCCGGATTTCTTTATCAGTCTTGCATTTTTGAGCCGCAAGAACAAGATCGTTAGGGAGATCAATATGAAAAGCCTGAGGTAATAATTTTATGTCGTTCAGTGCAGAAATTGGTTTTATACCTGCAATAATCGGAACAGAGATCCCGGCTTTCCGGCACTCATCCCTGAATCTGCAAAACTTACGGTTGTCAAAGAACATCTGTGTAACTATGTAGCTGGCTCCCGATTCAACTTTATGCTTCAGGTTTTCAATATCAACCTGCCTGTTAGGTGCTTCAAAGTGTTTCTCCGGATAAGCAGCAACACCGATACAGAAATTAGTTGGATGGGTATCTTCCAGTGACGATTCGAGATACTTTCCACTGTTCATATTAGTAATCTGTTTGACAAGTTCAAAAGTATGTGTATGTCCATCCTTTTCAGCCATAAAACGACGGCTTCCTTTCGGAGGATCCCCACGAAGAGCAAGAACATCATCAATACCAAGAAAATTCATTTCAATTAGTACGTTCTCCGTTTCCTCTTTTGAAAATCCTCCACAGAGAAGATGCGGAACAACAGTAATATTGTATTTATATTTAACTGCAGCTGCCAGTGCTATGGTTCCGGGTCTGATACGTACAATCTTTTTCTCAAGAAGTCCATCAGGTCTCTCATAATAAGTTGTCTCATTACGATGTGAGGTAAAATTTATGTATGCCGGATCAAATTCAACCAGCCTGTCAATTGCTGTATAAATCCTTTCAATGCTATGCCCTTTAAGCGGGGGAAGTAATTCAAAAGTAAAAAGTGGCCCTTTGGCATTATTAATCTTATCTATAACACTCATTTTTAAAATATTTATAAGTTAGGAGCAAGCCATTTGGCCATCTCTTCGATTGTCATGTTTTTCCTTTTTGCATAATCTTTAATCTGGTCTGCACCAATCTTCCCGATATTGAAGTAAGTCGATCCGGGATGTGCAAAAAAGTATCCGCTTACTGATGCAGGCGGTATCATTGCAAAATTTTCTGTGAGTTCTGCCCCAACAGCTTTCTCTGCTCCAAGCAAGTCGAACAGAACCCTTTTCTCCGTATGGTCGGGGCAGGCGGGATAACCAGGCGCTGGCCTGATACCCTTATATTTCAGCTTTAGCAGTTCTTCTATCGGAAGCTTTTCCTGTGGATCATATCCCCAGTATTCAGTCCTAATCTTCTCATGAAGCCATTCAGCAGCAGCTTCTGCAAGTCTGTCGCTCAGGATCCTTATCATTATAGTGGCGTAATCATCTTCCTTGTATTTTTCAAGAGCCACGTTATCAAGATCAGCCGTTACTACAAAAACACCAATGTTATCAGTCAGTCCGCTTGATTCAGGTGCAATATAATCGGAGAGTGAAAGATTTGGAACACCTTTCTCTTTAGGTTCCTGGTTTCTTAAAAACCTGAGAACAGATTTTAGTTCCTTTTTGCTTTTATCTGAATAAACTTTTACGTCGTCACCGTCTGAAACAGCAGGGAACACACCAAACACTGCTTTTGCAGCAAGAAGCTTTTCATCAATAACTTTCTTCAGATACATCTGGGCATCATCAAATAATTTCCTTGCCTCAACTCCTTTCTGAGGGTCATTAAAGATTGAAGGGTATTTGCCTGATAGTTTCCATGAAAAGAAAAAGAATGTCCAGTCGATATAACCAGATAACTCATTAAGATCTATATCGGACAAAATATGAAGTCCGGGTTTAGCAGGCTCTGTAAGTTTAATAGTCTGCCAGTCGGTTACATATTTATTCTTTCTTGCATCACCTAACGAAAGAAGATGCTTTTCAGTCTGCCGGGCAGCATGATCCTCCCGCAACTTTTTATATTTCTCTTTTATTGAAGAAACGTACTTGCTGTTATCCTTTTGTAACAAAGAAGCAAGAACCCCCGCTGCTTTAGAGGCATCTTTCACATGAATAACAGAACCGGAATAGGCAGGAGCCACTTTTACCGCGCCATGGATTTCGGAAGTAGTTGCCCCTCCTATCAGAAGAGGTAATTTGATCTTTCTCCTCTCCATTTCAGAAGCAACATGAACCATCTCCTCAAGTGAAGGTGTAATCAGTCCGCTTAATCCTATAATATCTGCGTTTTCTTTAATAGCAGTGTCGATGATCTTCTCAGCCGGGACCATAACTCCCAGATCAATTATCTCGTAGTTATTACATGACAGCACAACCCCGACAATATTTTTTCCAATGTCATGAACATCGCCCTTAACTGTCGCAAGCAGTACCTTCCCGGCTATTTTTTTCTCATCTCCTTCACTTTCAAGCTCAATATAAGGTGCAAGTTTTGCAACAGCTTTCTTCATTACTCTTGCACTCTTTACAACCTGGGGAAGGAACATTTTACCTGATCCGAAAAGATCGCCAACCTCGTTCATCCCTCCCATTAATGGTCCTTCAATCAGCTCAATAGAGCGCCTGAAGAGTGAACGGGCTTCTTCAACATCCTGCTCAATAAACTCATCCAGTCCCCTGATAAGTGAATGCTTAATACGTTCAACAACAGGAAGCAGGCGCCAAGCATCTTCCTTCTCCTCTTTCTTCCCTTCGTTCTTAATCCCCTCTGCAAATTTAACGAGTCTCTCGGTAGAATCTTTTCTACGGTTAAGTACCACGTCTTCTATCAACTGAAGAAGAGTAGGTTCTATCTCTGTGTAAACCTGCAACATACCGGGATTAACAATTCCCATGTCAAGTCCTGCCTTTATAGCATAATATAGGAAGACAGAATGAATAGCTTCCCGAACCTTATCAGTTCCGCGGAATGAAAATGAAAGGTTGCTTATTCCTCCACTCACTTTGGCATAGGGAAGGTTTTGCTTTATCCATTCAGTGGTCTTGATAAAATCAATAGCATAGTTATTATGTTCTTCAATCCCTGTTGCAATAGCCAGCACATTGGGATCGAAAATGATATCTTCCGGAGGGAAATCAAGTTTATCTACAAGGAGCCGATAGCATCTCTCAGCAACAGCTAGCCTTTTCGCCAGTGTATCAGCCTGTCCTTTTTCATCGAAAAGCATTACAACTGCAGCAGCCCCATATTTTCTAAGCAGACGAGCATGATGGAGAAATACCTCTTCACCTTCCTTGAGGCTAATGGAATTTACAACCGATTTCCCCTGAATGCATTTAAGTGCTGATTCAATAACATTCCATCTTGATGAGTCGATCATAAGAGGGAGCTTTGAAATATCTGGTTCGGCCATGACAAGGTTTACAAACTTCACCATAGCGTTTTCCGAATCAAGCATAGCTTCATCCATGCAGATATCAATTATCTGAGCCCCTCCTTCAACCTGCCCTCTTGCAACAGCAAGTGCCTCATCGTACTTTTCTTCCTTAATAAGTCGTGCAAACCTGATTGAACCTGAAACATTAGTGCGTTCTCCAATATTTACGAAGTTTGTTTCCGGAGTCATAGTCAGAACTTCCAGTCCGCTTAACCTTAAATATTTTTTAATTTCAGGGATTACCCTTGGTTTAAACTGTTTTGAAAGCTCTGCAATTTTCTGAATATGAAGGGGTGTAGTACCGCAGCAACCACCAATAATGTTTACCCAGCCCTCCTTCATGAAATCTTCAACAATAGAAGCCATGAAAGATGCAGACTGGTCATATTCCCCAAACTGATTTGGAAGGCCTGCATTTGGATGAACTGAAACGTAGAATGATGACTTTAAAGATAATTCCTCAACAAATGGTCGCAGTTGTTCAGCTCCAAGAGCACAATTAAGACCAATACTAAGCAGAGGAAAATGTGAAACGGAAACCATAAATGCTTCCAGGGTCTGGCCGGTAAGGGTTCTTCCACTGGCATCGGTGATAGTACCTGACACCATTACCGGAAGACGTATTCCTTTTTCCTCAAAGACTGAATCTATTGCAAATAATGCAGCCTTGCAGTTCAGAACATCAAAAATTGTTTCAACCAGAAGTATATTCACCCCTCCGTCAATCAAACCTCTTGTCTGCTCTGAATACGCCTCAACAAGCTGATCGAAGGAAACTAACCTCGCCCCCGGATCGTTTACGTCCGAGGACATTGATGCTGTACGGTTTGTTGGCCCCAGAGTACCGGCTATATAATGCTCTGATGGTTCTTCAGATCTTTCATACTCTTTAATTGCTTCAGCAGCAAGACGTGCCGATTGAAAATTCATTTCATAAACCTGCGACTCCATACCATAATCCGACATGGAAATCCGGTTTGAATTAAAAGTATTTGTGGTAATAATATCAGCTCCGGCTTCGAGATACTCACGGTGAATTCCTTTTATTACCTCTGGTTTTGAGAGCGATAACAGATCATTATTGCCCTTCTGGAGCATAGGATGATCCTTAAATTTAACTCCCCGGTAATCGTTTTCCTGAAGCTTGTGTTTCTGGATCATGGTCCCCATTGCCCCATCGAGGATCAGGATCTTATGGGTGATTACATCTTCAAGTTTCTTCTTCATCATTTTATTCCCTTTCGTCCGGTGTTTACTATAAAAACATCCAGACTGCGAAGTTGTTCCCGCAATGTGTAAAGTCTTTCAAGATTAACAACTCCGATTACGTACTTATTAAATCTTCCGCTAAAGTATTCCGAGACTTCCTCAAATCCAAATAATTCCCTGTCCTTTTCATCTTTATACCTTAAGTAGATCTCGAGTTTATAGTCGCGGGTGTAATTTGAGACTGTCCCCTGCTGGAACTTTTTATATTCATACCTGTAACCATAAGAGTTTGCAGAGATATCAGAAAGTACGGCACTTCCTGTAGCATGACCTCCGGCACCCTTCCCGCAAAAAAACTGTTTGTCGGCGAAGGCAGCTTCTGTAATAACTCCATTGTATTCGTTATCAACGTTATACAAATATTTGTCGGAAGAAATAAACCTTGGCAGTACAAAGCTGGTAATTGTATTCTCATTAGTCTTTCCGACATAAGGAACCAATTTGATTTTAAACCCTTTTTCTTTGGCGTACTGAATATCAAACTTTGAGATTTTACTTATTCCATAATGAAATACTTCTTCCGGTTCAAGAAACATTCCATAGGCATGACCCGTTATGATACACAGCTTGTACTTCGCATCCCATCCTTCGACATCAAGAGTAGGGTCAGATTCAGCAAAACCCTTTTCCTGGGCTCCCTTAAGTGCCTCATCATAAGGAATACCGTCATTATGCATTTTTGTGAGGATATAGTTTGTTGTACCATTCAGAATCCCTCGAAGAGAATAAAGCAGCTCATTGTCATAATATTCCTCAAGATTCCTGATAATAGGAATACTTGCTCCGGCTGAAGCTTCATAGAGGAGTGATACTTTATACTTTCTCTGCATCTCAACCAGCTCCTTAAAATGTTTGGCTACCATCATCTTATTGGCAGTTACAACATTCTTACCGCTTTTCATCGCTGTTGAAACTATGCTGAAAGCCTCATCAGCATCATCAATAAGTTCAACAACAAGGTTTATTGAAGTGTCGTTAAGGATATCGTTTTTATCATAAGTGAAATTCGACATATCAATCCTTCTCTTCTTAGTGCGGTCTTTCACACATATCTTTACAATATCTGCCTTAAATCCTTTACTGCTGTTCAGTACATCATGAAGTCCCTGGCCAACACATCCGTAGCCAAATAATCCTATCTGAAGTTTTTCTCTAGTCATATATAATAATTCTTAAATCATTGTTTCTGAGGTCTTTCCTGCTTATGTTCCTCTTTTACTGTGGTTTATCGCTTATTACACCATCTTGAATGCCTGTTCAAAGTCATAAATTATATCGTCGATATGTTCAATACCTACTGATACCCTGAAGAGACCGGGCTCAATTCCTACTGCAAGCTGCTCTTCTGTTGACATCTGAGAATGAGTAGTTGTTGATGGCTGAATAATGAGTGTTTTTGCATCACCTACGTTTGCCAGATGGCTTACCAATGTCAGATATTCAACCAATTTAGCTGCTTTTGATTTTTCAGCTTTCAGTACAAAGCTCAGAACTCCGCCAGCACCCTTGGGGAGATATTTATTAGCCAGATTATGGTAAGGATTACCAGCAAGTCCCGGATAGGTTACCTTCTCCACTGAAGGATGAACCTCAAGCCATTTTGCAAGTGCAAGGGTATTTTGAATATGACGTTCCATTCTGAGGGAAAGAGTTTCTAATCCCTGAAGAAGAAGAAATGAATTAAATGGACTGATAGCAGGACCTAAGTCTCTCAAACCTTCAACACGAGCTTTTACGATGAAGGCAATATTTCCGGCGGGAGAAGTTTGGGAGAAAATGTCTCCAAATATTTTTCCATGATACCCCTCTGAAGGTTCTGTGAAGACAGGAAAATTTCCGTTGTTCCAGTTAAAATTGCCCGCATCAGTTATTACTCCTCCGATACTGGTACCATGTCCCCCGATCCATTTTGTTGCCGATTCCACTACGATATTGGCTCCAAATTCGATCGGACGGCAGAGATAGCCTCCTGCACCAAAAGTGTTATCTACAACAAGAGGCAGTCCATGCTTTTTGGCCAGCGAAGAAAATGCCTCAAAATCAGGAATGTCAAATCCGGGGTTTCCAATTGTTTCAACGTAAATAGCTTTGGTATTCTTGTCAATCAGTTTTTCAAAAGAGGAGGGGTCAAGATCTTTTGCGAATCTTGCATCTATCCCGAAGTTTGCAAAAGTTACTTTAAACTGATTATGAGTTCCTCCATATAGAAAGGGTGAAGTGACAAAATTTTCTCCCTTCCTGAGAATAGTTGTTAAAGCAATGAACTGAGCAGCGTGTCCTGATGAAACAGCAAGCGATGCAGCACCACCTTCAAGGGCAGCTATTCTCTGTTCAAAAACATCCGTCGTAGGGTTGTTAATCCGGGTATAGATATTTCCCCATTCCTGAAGATCAAAAAGATCGGCTGCATGTTTTGCGTTTTTGAATACATAGGAAGATGTCTGATAAAGAGGGACTGCTCTGGATAAGGTTTCTTTATCGGGTTTATGACCTGCATGTACCTGCAAGGTTTCAAATTTATTTTTTCTTGTTTCCATTTTATTAATTTTTATTTTGTTCGTAAATGCCTGACAGACAGATATAGCTATCTCATCAGGATCTCTTGTTATAAACTTAGAAAATGACTGATTGCAAATCAAAATCTTTACCTGCACATGCACATAGGCATGAGCGGCATAATAAAGTTGTTGTGTGTTAAATGAAATGAATTCATGGTTACAATGTTAAATTTTTATCATCTCCCGGCTTTCCGGGATTAGGTTTTGGCACCGTTCACTGCCAGTTGGCGGTTTGGTTGCCAGGGTTTCGCAGAGCCTAATCTCTTCACCCTTCTTAATAAAAATCAAACACCCATTATAGAAAGGAATATTTGATTTGTGGGGTCAAAGGTAGGAATGATTTTTGAAAATGCAAAAAATATTGCATTAACCCACTTCGTGTCTTCTTCCTTGTTTTCTGCCCCCAAACCCCCTAAAGGAGGCTTACAGAATTAATTTCATCAAGTATCTGTTTTTTAACCATTTCCATGTTTTCTAAGACTTCCCTATTTGTAAATCTTAAGATTCTTATCCCAAAGTTTTTAATATCAGCC
>JANXXP010000130.1 GCA_025350595.1 Bacteroidota bacterium | reverse complement strand
CTCTGAAAAAACAGTTTTAAACTTCTTTGCTAATCTTTTTAAAATAGGTTCATATACCCCCCTATATTACATACAAATTATTAATTTTACGATCTATCTTATTATTAACCCATTAACCCCTCTTAGCTTGACGGCTATGCCCTTTAGGGGGGCAAGCTAGCAAAGGGACAGAGGGCAAGTTCGTAGGGGTATGGGGACAACCTGGAGAAGGGCTGGGTCAATTTAATTGTTTGGTATGGATTACAAATCCAGCGAAGGAAAACGCCACTCATTTTATTCTATTATTTACTATCTTTGTCCGAATTTTTCATACAACACAAACAATAATAACTAACTGATACAATGGGGAAACGGTTTCCTGAATATAAAGGACTTGATCTGTCGCAGGTAAATAAAGACATCCTTAAAATATGGGATGAGAATGATACTTTTCATAAAAGCATACGTGAGGTGAACGGGAAAGGTGAATTTGTTTTCTATGAAGGACCACCTTCAGCTAACGGAATTCCCGGTATTCATCACGTTATGGCGCGCACAATCAAAGACGCAATCTGCCGTTTTAAAACCCAATCAGGATATGAGGTAAAACGCAAGGCCGGCTGGGACACACATGGTCTGCCCGTTGAACTTCAGGTTGAAAAAGCTCTTGACATCACAAAGGAAGATATCGGAAATAAATCTTCAGATAAATATATATCAGTTGAGGATTTCAACAAAGCCTGCCGGACTGATGTAATGAAATACACAGATCTTTGGGAAGAACTCACCCGAAAAATGGGCTATTGGGTAAATATGGATCATCCATACATTACTTATGATAATCGCTATATTGAAACTTTGTGGTGGCTTCTGAAAGAACTATATACAAAAGGCTTTCTTTACCAGGGTTATACTATACAACCATATTCTCCTGCAGCCGGAACAGGACTGAGTTCTCACGAACTAAATCTTCCGGGTTGTTACCGCGATGTAAAAGACACAACCTGTATTGCCCTTTTTAAACTTATAAGGGATGAAAAATCAGAATTTCTTTATAACAATACTGATACTGACGATATCCACATGATGGCCTGGACAACAACTCCATGGACACTTCCATCAAACGCTGCTCTCGCAGTAGGAAAAGATATCACTTATATTAAGGTACGAAGTTTCAACCCTTATTCAGGCGACCCGATAACAGTTATAATTGCCAAAGAACTGCTCAACTCACTCTTCCCTGAAGCCAATGCGGGGCTCGATTTTGAGGAATATAATCCGGGAGGAAAAAAGATTCCGTTCAGAGTCTCCGGAGAATTTTCGGGAGCAGAACTGAAGGGAATAAACTATGTTCAGCTTATCGATTGGATTAATCCGGGGGAAGGTGCATTCCGCGTCCTAACCGGCGATTTTGTGACTACAGAAGATGGTACCGGGATTGTACACATAGCTCCTACATTTGGTGCCGATGACTATAGAGTTGGAAAAGAGAACGGAGTGCCTCCGCTTCTTGTAAATAGAAAAGACGGAACAATTGGTCCTATGGTCGACAAAAGAGGATTTATGGTTCCGATTGCTGATCTTGATGAGACGTTTGTAAAACAGAATGTCAACACCAAAACATATTCAGGTTTTGAAGCACGTGCTGTAAAAAATGAGTACGATGTTAGTCTGGCTCCGGAAACTGAAACTCTTGATGTTGAAATTGCAGTCATGCTTAAACAACAGGGAAAGGTTTTCAGGATAGAAAAGCATGTTCATAGTTATCCTCACTGCTGGAGGACAGACAAACCAATACTCTACTACCCTCTCGATGCCTGGTTTATCCGCACAACAGCCTTCCGCGATCGTATGATTGAGCTTAACAATACCATTAACTGGAAACCACAATCAACTGGCACCGGCAGATTTGGAAAATGGCTCGAAAACCTGGTTGACTGGAACTTGTCCCGTTCGCGTTTCTGGGGAACACCTCTTCCTATCTGGGTATCTGAAGACAGAAAAGAAGAAAAATGCATCGGCTCGGCTAATGAACTAAAAGCTGAGATTGAAAAATCTATTAAAGCCGGATTCATGAAAAACAATCCTCTTGCAAAATTTTCTGAAGGGGATAATTCAAAGGAGAACTATGAAAAGTTCGACCTTCACCGCCCATTTGTTGATGATATATTGCTAGTAAGCGAAACCGGTAAAAAAATGTTCCGGGAACCAGATCTTATAGACGTTTGGTTCGATTCGGGCGCAATGCCTTATGCCCAGGCCCACTATCCTTTCGAGAATAAAGAAAATTTCAGTGAGTTGTTCCCGGCCGATTATATTGCAGAAGGGGTCGATCAGACAAGAGGCTGGTTCTTTACTCTTCATGCAATTGCAACAATGATCTCAGATTCAGTGGCATTCAAAAATATTATTTCGAACGGACTGGTTCTCGACAAGAACGGAAACAAGATGTCGAAACGATTGGGAAATGCAGTTGACCCTTTTATCGCTATCGAAGAGTATGGGTCCGACCCTCTCCGCTGGTACATGATTACCAATGCTCAGCCATGGGATAATCTGAAGTTCGATATCACAGGAGTTGATGAAGTAAAACGTAAATTCTTCGGAACCTTATATAATACCTATTCATTTCTCTCGCTCTATGCCAATGTAGATAACTTCAGATATGCAGAAAAGGAGATCCCGGTAAATGAAAGACCTGAGATAGATCGCTGGATCATCTCACTTCTGAACTCTCTGATAAAAGAGGTTACTGATTGTTATAACGACTATGACTTAACACGTGCCGGACGCGCTATACAGGATTTTGTAACAGAAAACCTCAGCAACTGGTATGTGCGTCTTAACCGGAAACGTTACTGGGGAGGGGAATATGATAAGGACAAACTTTCTGCTTACCAGACACTTTATACCTGCCTTGAAAAAGTAAGCCAGCTTGCAGCTCCTATCGCTCCGTTTTACATGGAACGACTTTTCATCGATCTGAATACCTCAACGGGCAGATATAAAGAAAACTCTGTTCATTTAGCTCTTTTTCCTGAATTTGATATAAAGCTTATAGATAAAGTTCTTGAAGAAAGGATGGATATTGCCCAGAAAGTTTCCTCTATGATTCTTGGGCTGCGCAGAAAAGTAAGTATCAAAGTACGTCAGCCTCTTGCCAGAATTATGGTTCCGGTTCCGGACAAATTTTTCAAAGAAAAGTTTGAAGCAGTTAAAGACCTGATACTTGCAGAAGTTAATGTCAAAGAGGTTGAATATATTGATGATACTGCTTCTATTCTGGTTAAAAAGATAAAACCAAATTTCAAAGCCCTCGGTCCGCGCTACGGCAAACTCATGAAAGAGATAAGCAATGCAATCTCTGCTCTCACGGCACCTGAGATTATTGCATTTGAGGCTAATGGAAATCATCCCTGCACAATAAACGGACAGCAGATAGTTCTGACAACAGAAGATGTTGAGATCATCTCCGAAGATATCCCCGGATGGCAGGTTGCCAATGAGGGAAAACTGACTGTCGCTCTTGACATTACTATTTCAGAGGATCTTCGTTATGAAGGTATTGCACGTGAATTTGTAAACAGGATCCAAAACATCCGTAAAGAAACCGGATTCGATGTAACCGATAAGATAACTGTAATCATAGAAGATCTTGAATTTATCCATGAAGCCGTAACAAGGCATGCCTCTTATATCGCTTCCCAGACACTTGCCACATCAGTGATCCTGAAAACAGCTCCCAATGGAGATGATGTCAGAGAAGTAGAAATTGATGATATTGTACTTAATGTAGCTGTTAGAAAAAACTAAAAATGAAACGAATTCTCGTTACCGGAGGAGCCGGATTTATCGGATCGCACTTATGCGGGAAGCTACTTGATATGGGACACGAAGTTATCTGTCTTGATAATTATTTCACCGGATCAAAGAGAAATATCGTCCATTTGCTTGACAACCCGTATTTTGAACTTATACGGCACGATGTTACTATGCCCCTTTTTGTGGAAACTGACGAGATCTATAACCTTGCCTGTCCTGCATCGCCTGTTCACTATCAGTATAATGGCATCAAAACCATAAAGACATCGGTTATGGGAGCCATCAATACCCTGGGCCTGGCGAAAAGGACAAAATCGAAGGTCCTGCAGGCTTCAACAAGCGAGATATATGGCGACCCCGAGGTACACCCTCAGCATGAAGGTTACTGGGGAAATGTTAACCCTCTCGGACCAAGAGCCTGTTATGATGAAGGGAAAAGATGTGCAGAAACTCTGTTCATGAATTACCATGAACAGAATAAGGTCAGGATTAAAATTGCAAGAATTTTTAACACTTACGGCCCGAAGATGAATGCTAACGATGGCAGGGTTGTTTCAAATTTTATAGTTCAGGCTCTGAAAGGTAACGACATAACAATATACGGAGATGGAACGCATACCAGGAGCTTTCAGTATATAGATGATCTCCTCGACGGATTTGTAAAACTAATGGATACGCCGGATAGTTTCATCGGTCCTGTTAATCTTGGAAACCCGGTTGAGTTTACTATCCGTTCTCTTGCCGAAATGGTAATAGAGATGACAGGGTCAAAATCAAAAATTATTTATCTCCCTCTTCCACAGGATGATCCAAAACAACGTAAACCGGATATTTCACTAGCAAAGAAAGAATTAAACTGGGCTCCTACGGTTGATCTTGAAACTGGGCTGGCGAGGACTATTGAGTACTTCAGTAAGACAATATGATCGACAGGTCCACAATAGAACGAATACTCGATGCTGCTCAGATAGTTGATGTGGTTCAGGAATTCGTTCAGTTGAAGAAGCGTGGTGTTAACTTCCTTGGGCTATGTCCGTTTCATAACGAGAAGACCCCGTCATTTACTGTTTCTCCGTCAAAAGAGATCTTCAAATGCTTTGGTTGCGGAAAAGTAGGAAACTCTGTCAACTTTGTAATGGAACATGAGCACCTCACCTATCCTGAAGCTCTTAAATACCTTGCCCGGAGATATCATATTGAGGTTGTTGAAAAAGAACTGAGCCAGGAGGAACTTGAAAAACAGAATGAAAGGGAGAGTCTGCTTATTGTATCATCTTATGCCGCCCGGCAGTTCTCTGAAAATCTTTTTCAGACCGATGAAGGGATCTCTGTCGGACTTGCCTATTTTAAAGAGAGAGGATTCCGCCAGGACACACTGAAGAAATTTGAAGTTGGTTACAGCTTTGAGAGACGTGATGCTTTCTCTAAGAAGGCACTGGAAGATGGATATAAGAAGGACTTCCTGGTAAAAACAGGCCTCTCAATACAGCATGAGGACCGTATTTTTGACAGGTTCGCAAACAGGGTTATGTTTCCTATTCACTCCTTATCGGGACAGGTACTCGGTTTCGGAGGCAGGGTTCTTAAAACAGATCCTAAAAGTGCAAAGTACCTCAACTCGCCCGAATCGGAAATATACCATAAAAGCAGAATCCTTTACGGAGCTTACCAGGCACGTAAAGCGGTTACCCAGGAAGACAGATGTTACCTTGTTGAAGGTTATACCGATGTGCTATCGATGCATGAGGCCAATGTAGAAAATGTGGTGGCCTCTTCGGGTACTTCTCTCACGGTGGAACAGATTCGTCTTATAAAAAGATTTACACAGAATATTACAATCCTTTATGATGGCGATGCTGCAGGAATAAAAGCTTCTCTGCGCGGAATCGATCTGGTTCTTGAAGAAGGAATGAATGTCAAGATTGTACTTATCCCTGATAACGAAGACCCTGACTCCTATTCCAAAAAATTAAGTAATGAAGAATTTCTCAGGTTTCTGAAAGATAACGAAACTGATTTTATCCGTTTCAAGACACAACTTCTTCTTTCTGAAGCAAATAATGACCCCGTTAAAAAAGCCGATCTTATCCGGGATGTTGTCAAATCGATCGCTGTGATTCCAGAAGCAATTACCAGAACAGTATATATAAAGGAGTGCAGCACGGTGCTGGAGGTAGCTGAGCCGATCCTTTACAATGAGGTAAATAAACTAAGGCATCAGAAGAATTTTCAGGACAGGAATAAATATCCGGGCCCTGAAGATCTTCCTGTCCTCCCTCAGATAATTGTCAAACCTATTCAGCGCGAACCAGTTTCATACTATTCTGAAAAGGAAGTGATACGTTTGCTTTTGAAATTCGGAAGCGTTGAGTTTGAACGTACGTTAAACAAGGAAGACGGAAAGGAAGAGGTTCTGACTGTTGCAGATTATGTCGTAAGGGAAATTACATCTGACGATTTGCTCTTTGATGACAGGGTTTGCTCTAAAATTTTTGCTGACTTTAAGTTTCATGTTGAACATGGTCTGATTGCAGGAGATAAACAATTTGTTAAACATGAAGATCCTGAGATTTCTGCACTTTCAGCCGATCTTCTTGCCGACTCCCACGAACTCAGCAAAATCTGGAAAGAGAAACAAACTTATGTTGAAACAGAGGAGATGGTGTTAAAAGAGATGGTAGGTGACTCTGTCCTTAAGTTCAAAAGCGATAAAATAATGATCCTCAGAAAAGATATCATGGCACAGCTTGAAGAAGCAGTAAAAGCTAATGAAACAGAAAAGGTCCTGATGTTGCAGAAAAGATATTCGAATTTAAGTGTTGTCCTTGGATTAATTTCAAGAAAGTTGGGTAACAGAATATTACTCTGAAACAGTAGAATTTAGCTAATCATTATTCCCAAAATCATATTTATTACTATTTTTGATTTATATTTTTGAATTTATGAAACTCATAAGCTCAACACTGATAATCTTTTTGATGCTGTTAAATTTTGCCTGTAAGCCAAGAGCTCAGGAAAAAGATACTTTTAATCCATCATTCTCAACATATAAAACCGATTCAACAGGCTCCGCTGCTCCCGTAATAAAGAATGAGATTTTTTATGGACTTCTTACACCGGTTGAGATATGCGCAATTTTTAATCGGCTTGGTGTTCCTCATGATTATACAAATCTGAATCCCATTTCTAACAGAGACAAATATCTTAGTAGCTCCAAAGCGGCACTCAATGCTGGAATATATGGTGTTGATTTCGGATATATAAAGATGCTCGGTGTCGGACAGGAAATGATAGATTATATGGTTACTATCCGCGAAATGAGCAATAAGCTGGGGATCCCCGATAAATACCTGACTGACCCAATCAAAAGAATTCAGGGCGACATGTCCGATCCCGATACTATTATGGCTTTGATGAATAATGCATTTAACAAAATGGAAGATCACCTAAGAATAAGCGGACGTGAGAGTACAGCTGGTCTTATGGTAACAGGTGGATGGGTTGAAGCTTTATATATTGCTACACAAATGGTTTATGATCCGGCAAAACCTGATCCCGAAGTGGTTCAAAAGATAGCTGAACAGAAATACACACTGACTTCCCTTCTCAGCTACATGAAAAATTATTATGACGATCCTGTTGTTCTGTTCTATACCAAAAAACTTAAGTTTCTGAAGAATTATTTCGACACTTTCGACATCTACTTCAAAAAAGGTGATCTTGAAATTGATAATACTAGAAAAATCTTCCGTTCATCAGGTAGCGAGATGACTGTAACCGTTGAAACGCTAAATAAAATACGCGATTACGTTAAGGAGCTGAGGACAGAGATGGTCACGCCGTAGGGATATTTCATCCCAACTCCCTGATTTTCGCCCCCAGCCCCCTAAAGTAGGTTCTAAGAACTTCTATATCTGAGTATTTCATTTACCACCCTATTCATTTCTGAAGATCCCTGTTCTTTTGAAAATCTTATAGTTTTTATCAAACTTTTTTTTGTCACAAGAATATAGAATGAAATCTATATATAAACCGTTACAACCTCCGTTAGAACCCCCTTTCACTGCCATTCTTAAGTTGATGGTTATCCTCTAAGTGGAAGAGGTATAAAAGAAGAAAAATATGGGGGTTTTTGGAATAAAAACAAGCACCGGGCTTAAAAAAAATTCATTAAGAATATTCCTTACATTTGCCAATCCATATTTTTTGTAATGACCCTTTCCCTTCTCAAAAAACTTCTTCCTGGTTTGATCCCCCTTTTTATTTTTATCCTTGCTGATGAGATCTGGGGAACTAAAGTTGGTTTGTATGTGGCACTTGGTTCTGGAGTGGGGGAATTTCTTTTTTACTACATCAAAGACAAAATAATAGATAAATTCATTCTCCTCGATACAGGATTGCTTCTGATTCTTGGCATTGTCTCAATTGCTCTTGAAAATGATATCTTTTTCAAAATCAAACCTGCACTTATTGAAGCTATACTCCTTTCAGTTATTGGCTTTTCTCTATGGGGCCCTAAAAACCTGATAATGGCAATGTCGAAAAGGTATATGGGTGAGATGCACTTCGATTCAGAACAGGAAAAGGCTATGAGAATCAATATGATGGCAATGTTTTGGATAACAGCTTTTCATATATTGCTTGTTTTATTTTCAGCTCTCTATATGTCTAAGGAAGCATGGTTTTTTATCAGTGGCGGCCTGTTCTACATCCTATTTGCAGCATATTTTGGCTATCTCTGGATAAAAAATAAAATCACGAACAGATGGTACAACCAGGAGGAATGGTTCCCCATAGTAACCTCAGAGGGAAGAATTATTGGCAAAGCCCCACGAAGCGTTTGTCACAATGGAACAAGCATGCTGCTTCATCCTGTCGTGCATCTTCATCTTTTCAATAATTCAGGGGAATTATTTCTTCAGAAACGAGCCCTGACAAAAGATATTCAACCTGGCAAATGGGATACATCTGTAGGGGGTCATATTGACCTTGGAGAAACCATTGAAACAGCTCTTTCAAGGGAAGCAAAAGAAGAGCTTGGACTGACAAGTTTTGAACCGGTATTCATAGGCAGATATGTTTGGGAATCAACACGCGAAAAGGAACTTGTTAATTCATTTTCAACAACATCCGAAGAGATTCCGATAGTTAATAAAGAGGAAATTGATGAAGGGAGGTTCTGGTCACTTAAAGAGATTCAGGAAAACCTCGGGAAAGACATCTTCACGCCAAATTTTGAGAATGAATTCAGGATGTTTTTTATCATTTCACGGAAAACAATAAAATCTGTAAATTAACGTATCTTTACAATTAGTCGGACTTTTAACCATTCTCCTCGCAGTATGAAACTCAATAAAATTTACTTATCCCTGACTCTTCTTATTATCTTAACAACTGTTTCCTGGATAACCTCCTGTACTCACGATGCAAAGATCACAGATCAGCCGATAGTTTGTTTTGACAGGGACATTTTGCCGATTTTTGCTAACAGCTGTGGGATGGCCGGCTGCCACGATGGTGGAAGTCACGGCGGAAGGGCTTTTAACAGTTATGCCAGTATCAGTCGCGAAGTTGTCGCCGGAAATCCAAATAAGAGCAATCTTTATACTGTACTAATTGATACCTGGGGCTTTAGTAGAATGCCGCCAAAGCAGCCACTCTCTATTGAAAACCGAACATTAATCAGAGTATGGATTGAACAGGGGGCTACTGAAACAACCTGCCCACCAGCATCTAAATGACCATTAAAAAAAATAAATTCACTTACATGAAGCGATTAATAATATCTCTTGCAACTGTTGCCATATTTTTGTTTTTTTTCGTCTCCTGTTATTACGACAGTGAAGAGGCCTTGTATCCAGCTCTGTCTACTTCCTGCGATACAACCAATGTCACTTTCAGCGGAACAATTGTTCCTATATTAGATAATAACTGTTTTGCGTGCCATTCAAACAATACAGCCGCATCAAACAATACCATTCCTCTTCAGAATTATGCCGATGTTCTTGCCAAAGCAGACAGGATTATTGGTTCAATAAAACATCTCAATTCTTTTTCACCAATGCCAAAGAGCGGAGGTCTGATAAAAACGTGTTCAATTAACCAGTTTGATATATGGGTAAGAAAAGGGATGCTTAATAATTAATTAATGGCATAACGATACACGACGAACGGCACACGGATTAATATTTATTGAGTCTTTATAATAGTTATAACATGAGAAAAATATCTCTTTTATTTCTGAGTTTCCTGATCCCTGTTGGAATTTTTGCCCAGGATGATCTGATGAATCTGCTTAATGAAAATACACCAAAAGCAATAAATTATACAACTGCCACTTTCAAATCAACGCGGATATTGAATGGTCATTCAATAGAGAGAATGCCAGCCGGACAACTTGATGTAAGAATCTCGCACCGCTTCGGAACACTTAACACCGGGGCATATAACTTCTATGGCCTCGACCAGGCAAATATGCATCTTAGCCTTGAGTACGGTATAACCAACTGGCTGATGGTTGGAATTGGAAGAGGAAACTATGAAAAGACCTTTGACGGGTTTACAAAATTCTCTGTCCTGAGACAATCTTCCGGAGCAAAAGAAATGCCTGTCTCAGTTTCAATTTTTTCTTCCGTTGCTGTTAACTCATTGAAGTGGACGGACCCGACAAGAACAAATTATTTTTCTTCAAGGTTATCTTTTGTTGGACAGGTACTTATTGCACGAAAGTTCAATGATTCTTTTTCTTTCCAGTTGACCCCTTCTTATGTTCACCGAAACATGGTAACTACAGAACTTGATCCAAATGACCTGTATGCAATGGGTGCAGGTGGCCGGTTTAAACTTACCAAAAGAATCAGTCTCAATGCAGAGTATTATTATATGGCAAACCCTAAAAGCTATATGAGCCAGCAGATTTATAACCCATTATCAATAGGTCTTGATCTGGAAACAGGTGGACATGTGTTTCAGTTTATTTTTACCAACTCGTTGGCTATGATCGAGAAAGGATTTATTGGTGAAACAACCGGCAGCTGGGGAAAAGGAGATATTCATTTCGGATTCAATATTTCAAGAGTATTTACGTTGAAGAAAAACAAAGAGAAGCTAAACTATTAGATGAGAGTTTTGTTTAACTGAAGAAATGAAATCAGTTAACCGCAAAGGGCGCTAAGTCCCGATAGCTATCGGGATTACGCAAAGATCGCAATGAGAAGAAGTATTTGCTGCCAACTTTGCGAACTTTGCGGTTAAAAAATAATACTGGTGATATTTAATGTAATTATTTCATTATGAAACGTTTATCATTATTGATTTTTTTGCTGGCGATAGCAATAACTGTCAATGCACAGAAATTCATGACCAAAAATGGTTTTATAGGCTTCTTTTCACATACCGCAATGGAGGATATTAAAGGAGATAATAACCAGGTAGCGGCAGTTCTGGATATTTCAACCGGAGACATGGTTTTTCAGGCCCTGATAAAATCATTCCACTTTGACAGAGCACTAATGGAAGAACATTTCAATGAGAACTATATGGAATCTGATAAGTTTCCAAAATCAACTTTTAAAGGCAAGATCACAAATCTTTCTTCTGTCAATTTTTCAAAGAACGGAACCTATGATGTTACTGTTGAAGGTGACCTGATGATTCACGATGTAACCAACAAGATAAGTACCAAAGGAACCCTCGAGGTTGCCCCCGAAGGGATAAATGCAAATGCAAAATTCAATATTATACCTGAAGATTTTAAGATAATTATTCCCGGAGTGGTAAGAGAAAAGATCAATAAAAATCTTGAGGTAACGGTTATTATGAAATATGCTCCGCTGGCGGGGAAATAAAAAGATGGGGAGCTGGGGAGAATGAACTCCGTGAGACTCTGTGTACTCT
This sequence comes from Bacteroidota bacterium, assembly GCA_025350595.1. Lineage (GTDB taxonomy): Bacteria > Bacteroidota > Bacteroidia > Bacteroidales > VadinHA17 > LD21. The sequence goes on along the minus strand of JANXXP010000130.1, from coordinate 17,177 downwards.
GTGGTGAAAAAAGCGAAAAACACATTCAGAAATTGGAAGAAAGACGAAGATACATAAAAGAAAAAATATGAAACTTTACGTTAAAATTGCATTGGGTTTTGTTGTTTTTGTTGCCCTTGCAGGGATTCTGGGTGCTCTCTATCTGTTTAATCTTAAGCATTCAGATATGGCAAAAGCGAAACCCGATTTCATTGTCACTGCCACTGTTCTGCAGAAAGCGTTTGAAGATAATGAGACGGCTGCATCAAAATTATATATTAATAAAATTCTTGAGGTAAGCGGCAAAATAGCTTCAGTTAAACCCGCCGAAAACAAGTTCATAAGTATCAGTCTTGTAACCGGAAACGACTTATCTTCTGTTATTTGTACTTGCCCTGCAATTTCCGACCCTTCAATGTTAAGTGCCGGAGAAGAGATCACCCTCAGGGGAGAGTGTTCTGGTTTTCTAATGGATGTTCTTTTGAATAATTGCGCTCTTATACAAAACAAAAAAAAGTAAAAATGGGAAATTCAGTTAAAATCCTGGTATTTAAAAACGAAGTTGAAGCCCTGCTCCTCGATGAAATACTAACGGACAAGAAAATTCCGCATTTACTTCGATCATATCACGATTCCGCTTATGATGGTCTATGGCAGTTGAAGTCAGGATGGGGCCATCTTGAAGCAGAAGAAGAATACCGGGAAGAGATTATGAGCATTTATGATGAAATGTCTCGTCAGTCGTCAATCATATAAAATCTGCATAATTAACTAAAGTTATTATCTTTGGTCGCATTTGTTTTAATGCAACCCGGATCGGGTAATGCTGTAATACATTTTATATAATAACTTACAATGAATAACACTATTAAGGGGGAAAGTAAATTCTTTGCATATATTTCCGAAATGATCACTTCCCTCATTCAGGTAATAAAAAGCAGGTATTTTTATATTGGTTTTCTGGCTCTTGGTGCCGGATTAGGATTAAATGTTGCCTCTCAGACCTATCTTCACAACTATATTAGCATGGGAAAAACACTGCCAATGCTTTCCGATCTGATTCTCGACAACCTGCCGGTTATTGATGTGTCACTTATCTATGATATTGTGGCATTGATTCCTTTGATCCTCGCGATTGTATATATTTTTCATAAAAAAGACTTTAAAAGAATACCCTTCTTTTTACTCATGATCGGAATTTTTTATATTGTCCGCGGAATTTTTATCGTCTTAACTCCATTTGGTAATCCTCCGATGTTTAATGGATCTGACCCCCTTTTTCACGGTTTTGCCAACTACGAACTTGGGGTTTATCCTTCAGGACATGCAGGAATAGTCTTTTTAATTTTATTGCTGGTTAATGACCGTACCTATAAATGGATAATAGGAATTTGTCTGGTTATTGTGATCATTACTTTATTCCTGGCGCATGGGCATTATAGTATTGACATCCTTTCCGGAATATTCTTTTCATACGCTATCCGTTCCTATGGTGAAAAACATTTTGCAATGTTCGACATTGGCAACACAAATAAATCTGGTTTTGATAAAATAGGGAATCAATAATAAACCAAATAATTGCATCATAATATGAACCTAACATTTTTACACAAAAACACATACTTGCATGAACAAAATAAATATGCGAGCTGCATCCGCCCTTTAAAGATCAATTTTGTACGGAGGAAATTAAAATTGTTTTTACTATCCTTGATTATCTTCCTTCCATTAGCTGTTTCCGCACAGGAGAAACCTGAATCATCTTCCAAAATTATGGACGAGGCTTACTCCCTTGCAGCCAAAGAAGGTAAGAATGTCATGGTTGTCTTTCATGCTTCATGGTGTGGATGGTGTAAAAAATTTGATGCATCTGTTAAGGATTCTACATGTAAGCCGTTTTTTGATAAAAGCTTTGTGATTGTACATCTTGATATTCTTGAGAACGGAGATAAGAAGAGTCTTGAAAACCCGGGTGCGAAAGCTCTTTATGATAAATACATGGGAGCAACCGGAGGAGGAGTTCCTTACTTTCTAATTTTCGATAAAAAAGGTAATTTAATAGCCGATTCAAAGGTAAAACCTGAAGGAAGTGATAAACCTGCTGAAAATATTGGATGTCCCTCCAGTATTGATGAGGTTGCAGCTTTTATTCAGATCCTGAAAAAATCTTCAAAGATCAGCAATTCTGAAATAACGGCAGTAACTGAAAGATTTAAAAAGAATAGTATCAAAGCTGTTACTGCTCCGGTTAAAAAGCAGTAAACCTTCGGGGTTTATATTTTGGTATTACAAATGATATTTATTCTTTTTTTCAATTCTCTTTATAACGAGATAATTTAATACTGCAATTATTACCATTCCAAGAAGAAATACAGGATAAGATATTTTCCAGTTTTCAGGTCCTGTCATCATCGACCATTCCGACATACCTCCAATACCGGAGATAACTGTGAGGGGCATAAAAATTGTTGCAATCAGGGTAAGTCTTCTTACAGAAATATTGGTGTCGTTCGACATTTTGGTCATCAGGTTATTCAGAAGTGATGTATATAACTCCATCAAACTGGTTTCAATCTCACGGTAGGTTTCTGTAAGCTCAAAAAACTTAGCCAGATGATCATAAATATCACGAAAGTGAACTATGGCTTTTTCCGATATATAAGGGCAATCCTGCCTGCAGATTTTAACAAGTATTTCTCTCTCGTGATACAGGCTTTTTCTCAGACTCAATAAATCTTTTCTAAGCCGGATAAGCATTACCGCTTGAAATTTTTCCACATCCGAAAGTAATAATTCTTCTGCATTTTCAAGCTCCTCTTCCATGTCATCGAATGCTTTATACTTCTGATCAACAAGATAGTCGAGAACAGTATGCATTAGAAAATCAGGACCTGATTTGGCTTTTGCCGGACCATTTTCAATCAGTGCTTCAATATTATTTAATGGCCTTCTTGTTCCGGAATTATGTCCGCTGATCGTTATCAGAAAATTTTGTCCGAGAAAAAGATTTACTTCATCAATTATAAGCGCCTTTTCATCATAGGTAAATGCATTAAAAAGAATAAAAGTATTATTCGGGAAATACTCAATCTTCGGAACCTGCTTATCATCAAAGCAGTCCTCGACCGATAATGGATGAATCCCAATTGTGTCAACAAGGGAATTTATCTCTTCTCTGGATGGATCAAAGAAATTATACCAGACGAATCCTCCTTCCTTCGAAGCTGCAATTGCCTTTTCAAGAGTCTCAACTCCATAGAAAAGCACGTCTGAAGAAAAATGATAGAACTTTGATTCTGACATAGGAAGTCTTTTAAAATAGATGTAAATGAATTGTATACTGCAAAAATAGTTCAAAAATCCATCAATAAGGAATTATTTCTAAAACACACATGCCAGAACATTTCTGTTATAGAGGTGTTTATTCCTTAGTTGAATATAAAAAGTGAAAAGAATAAGACGTGAGGTTTTCCTCCCTGTTTTTTGCCCCCCGCCCTCCATAAAGGGGGGTAAGTTCAGCGTATGTTATTAATATTCTATCAATTAGAGGGATTAGTCCCGCTTTCCGGGATTGGGGGGCGAAAGAGGGGACACTGAGCAAATTTTAGATTTTCTGACTGATTAAAATCATTGTAAAGATGTTGTCAGGTAAAGTATCAATGCAATTAAATATATAAAGATGAATAACGCCATATATAATTTCAGGGAACCAAAGAATGAGCCGGTTCTTTCTTACAAACCAGGATCAGAAGAACGTAAATTACTTGAAGATGAATTGCTTGTACAAAGCAACAAGGTAATTGATATCCCGCTTATTATCGGGGGGAAAGAGATCCGGACAGGCATAACAGGAAAGATCATAAATCCCTGCAACCACAATCATGTCCTTGCAACATATCATAAGGCAACAGAAAAAGAAGCCTCCCTCGCTATTAAAGCTGCGCTCGATGCCAAATGCGAATGGATGACACTTTCGTATATTGAACGGGCAGCAATAATGGCTAAAGCAGCTGAACTAATTTCGAAAAAGTACAGGTTTCAGATAAACGCTGCAACTATGCTTGGCCAGGGAAAGAATGTCCTTCAGGCCGAGATCGATTCAGCCTGTGAAGTGGCAGACTACCTGAGGTTTAATTCATATTTTGCATCAATCATTTATATGGAACAGCCTCTGTCTGAAAATGAGACAATCAATCGCCTTGAATACCGTCCTCTTGAAGGATTTGTTTATACTGTTACTCCATTCAATTTCACTGCAATAGCTTCTAACCTTAATACAAGTGTTGCTCTCATGGGAAATACCACGGTGTGGAAGCCTGCTACAACCTCCCTCCTGTCAAATTATTACCTTATGAAGATTTTTGAGGAAGCCGGACTGCCCCCGGGGGTTATTAATTTTGTTCCCGGACAAGGATCATTGATAAGCAATATTGTCCTGAAAAACCGTGATCTGGCAGGAATTCATTTTACCGGTTCAAATTCAACATTTAATACTTTATGGAAGCAGGTATCAGATAATCTCTCCATATACAAATCTTATCCAAAACTTGTTGGAGAAACAGGCGGAAAGGATTTCATCTTTGCTCATAATTCTGCTAATCCCGCCGAACTTGCAACGGCAATTGTGAGAGGTTCCTTTGAGTATCAGGGACAGAAATGTTCTGCGGCTTCAAGAGCCTATATACCCCAATCGATCTGGGATGAGACCAAAGAAAAAATGTTGAGGATGATTTCCCAAATAAGGATTGGCGCCGTTACTGATTTCAAAAACCTTGTTAATGCAGTGATAGATGAAGCTTCGTATGATAAAATAATGTCATATATCGATAAAGTAAAATCATCCTCCGATGCCAGAATAATTGCCGGAGGAAAAGGCGATAAGTCAAAAGGATTCTTCATTGATCCTACAGTTATAGTTACCGAAAATCCCCACTTTTTCACTATGGAGGAGGAAATTTTTGGGCCTGTTATGACAATTTATATCTATAAAGACGAACTGTTCGAGGAGACTCTTCAGCTTTGTGATGAAACTTCACCCTATGGCCTTACCGGAGCAATCTTCAGTAACGACAAATATGCAATGATAAGGGCATGCCGTGTTTTACGTTATGCTGCAGGTAACTTCTACATAAATGATAAGCCTACGGGAGCAATGGTAGGACAACAGCCTTTTGGCGGCGCAAGGGGTTCAGGAACAAATGATAAGGCCGGAAGCCATCTGAACCTCATTCGATGGGTAAGCCCAAGAACAATCAAGGAAACTCTTATCCCTGCCAGAGATTTTAAATATCCGTTCATGGAATAGAAGCGGAAGGCCGGGATCGGTTTGATAATCAAATATATAAGTCTCTTTTACTTTAGCTACGTCCACTCCCCTGAACTTCTTAACTTCTTATTAACCTACATTGACAAAAACTTCTGTAAATTTGGACATGAAAATGTCCCGTACAGAAAATAAGAAAAAAGCACTCATTATACTGAATCCAACTTCCGGTATTCCTCCAGTTAACTTCCTGGTATCAAAAGAGCTGGATCTCCGAAAACATGAAATATCATATTCAAAATCCTTAAGTGTTGCTGATACTGAATCGCTTATAAAAGAGAACCTTAATAATTATGACGTTTTTATTGCAGCCGGAGGAGATGGTACTGTTCATACCGTTGCATCAAAGCTGGTTGGAAGTGACAAAATTCTGGGCGTTTTACCTCTTGGTTCCGGGAATGGTTTTGCAAAGGAATTTGGTTTTAGACTAAACGTCAGATCGCTTATATCGAACGTTAAAAGATGCGATACCGTTGATATCGATGTTATTGAAGTAAATGACAAATTATGCCTGAACGTAGCCGGAATTGGTTTGGATAGCTTTGTTGCACATTCTTTTAGCACTCTGAAACTGAGAGGGTTTCTGCCTTACGTTGCATTGACCTTTAAAACCTTTCTGCAACTTCGTCCTTTCCATGTAACTATTAAAAGTGAAGGGGAAACTATTGTCGACGAGAAATTATTCGTACTCACCATTGCCAATACCCGGCAATTCGGAAATAACGCATTCATTGCACCTCTGGCATTACCTAATGACGGGAAAATTGATATTGTATTGATTAAACCTTTCCCAAAGATTTTAGGATCTCTTTTTATAGTCAGGCTCTTTACAAAAAGAATAAATAAGTCGAAATATGTAAGGCATATTCAAACTGATAAGGAGATCGTTATTGAGACCGACGAAACCAGGTTCCATATCGATGGCGAACCGTTGAAAATTAGCGGTAAAGTTGTTGTTAGAATCAAAAAAGAAACTCTGAAAGTTCTTAAAACATCACGAAATAAATTAATCTTTAATTCATAAAAATATGAAACACCTTCTTTTATTCGTGCTTTTCTTCGCTCTGACAAAAGTCTATGGGCAAGACCCGGCAATACACCTTATCCCCCAACCTGCTGAAATACAACAATCTGCCGGTAATTTTCTGTTTACAAAAACAACTACAATCGGATTCAATAGTAAAGACAGCCGCAAAGCAGCCGAAATGTTTGCCGATAAATTAAATATTGCGGCGGGGATCTCCCTAAACGCCAGGGAGGACAAGGGAGCTGCGGTACAATTCAATATAAATAAAGTACCGGTTGAAAAAATTGGAAAAGAAGGTTACACCCTGATATCTACTCCTGAGAGCGTTGTCATTTCTGCTAATGAAGCAGCTGGGCTTTTTTATGGGATGCAGACATTGTTCCAGCTTTTACCAAAAGAAATTGAAAGCAAAACTGCAATGAATATTACCTGGACAGTGCCGGCAGTCAAAATAACCGATTATCCCCGTTTTGGCTGGAGAGGAATAATGCTGGATGTAAGTCGTAATTTTTTCTCAAAAGAAGATGTTAAAAAATATATCGACGAGATTGCTCAATTCAAATTCAATACTTTCCATTGGCATCTTACTGACGACAACGGATGGAGAATTGAGATCAAATCATTACCAAAACTAACAGAAGTTGGCGCCTGGAGAGTTCAACGCTTTGGACAATTCGGCCAGCGGGCTGTTCCAAAACCGGGAGAGGCCGCAACAGTCGGAGGTTTTTATACTCAGACCGATATAAAAGAGATTGTTCAGTATGCACTCGACCGCAACGTGACAATTGTTCCGGAAATTGATGTCCCCGGACATAGCATGGCTGCAATAGCGTCCTATCCTGAATTAAGCTGCACTAAGGATCCAAGTACAAAGGTGAATCCCGGCTCTAATTTCTCAGAGTGGTATAAAGACGGTACTTTTAAGATGATGGTTGATAATACTCTCAATCCTTCAGATGAAAAAGTCTATGAATTTCTTGATAAGGTTTTTACTGAGGTTGCAGCACTTTTTCCAAATCCCTACATTCATGTGGGAGGAGATGAGTGTTATAAAGGTTTCTGGACAAGCGATCCGGGTTGCCAGGCTCTGATGAAAAAACTTAACCTTACAAAACCTGAAGAACTGCAAGCCTATTTTATGAAACGGGTTGAAACTATCCTGAAAGCAAAAGGGAAAAAACTGATCGGGTGGGACGAAATTCTTGAAGGAGGTCTTGGTCCTGATGCAAGTGTTATGAGCTGGCGCGGTATTAAAGGCGGAATTGATGCTGCAAAATTAGGTCACTATGTCGTAATGACTCCAACAACTTTTGCTTATCTTGATTACCAGCAGGGGGAAGCTACAATTGAACCTCCTATTTATTCTGGCCTCCGTTTGAAAAAATGCTATAGTTATGAGCCGATTCCTGATGGAGTTGATCCAAAGTATATTCTCGGTGGCGGGGGAAACCTCTGGACCGAACAGGTTTCAACTTTTCATCATGCCGAATACATGGTGTGGCCGCGCGGATGGGCCTTGTCTGAGGATTTCTGGTCACCCAAAGAGGGAAAAAACTGGGAAAACTTCGCACAGCGTGTTGAAAAACAGTTCGATCGTTCTGCATTAGCCGGAATAAACTTTTCACAAGCAATTTATGATGCAATTATAACTGTTCAGAGTAAAGATGGAAAAATGACTATTAATCTGGAATCTGAAATGCCAGGCCTGGATATTTTCTATTCTTTCGATGGATCCATGCCTAACACCTTCTCGACAAAATATTCAAGCCCATTTGATCTTCCTGAAGGCCCTGTTACACTTCGTGTAGTAACATATCGAAATGGGAAACAGACTGGTCATCTGATAACATTGAAACCCGAAGACTTAAAGAAGAGATCATAAGAAGATTGCTTCGGGGTTGTCTGAAAAGTTCTTTTTAACCGCAGAGTACGCAAAGTTAAAATAATGTAAATCAAACCTTTGCGATCTTTGCTTGAAGCCTCCCCTGCAATCTGGCCCCATTGCGGTTAATGGATTTCGACTTTTTCAACAGCCTATGCGATAGGGATAAGTTGCTAGATATTAATGCTTTAGAATAATGAAACATCTTCCACTAATGAAAAAAGTACTTGCTATTTTCATGGTAATCCTGATTTTTTTCGTAACTAATCTTCAGGCCCAGACACTTAAAGAAATTGAATCTCATCGGGTTACACTGCCAAATGGATGGAAGCTTACTCCTGTAGGAAAGTTACTCCCTCTTGGTGATTTGCCGCTAAACATAGCTGTATCCCCTTCAAAGAAGCTTGCAGCTGTTACGAATAACGGGGAGAGCGATCAGACGATTCAGCTTGTGGATATAAAACATGAAGTCATTCTCGACTCTGTTATTATCGGAAAATCATGGCTGGGATTAACCTTTTCTGACGATGGTAAATACCTCTATGCTTCCGGGGGAAATGATAATATAGTAATCCGGTATGCGGTCAAAAACAATCATCTGGTAAACTATGACACAATAAGGATAGGGAAAGCATGGCCTGTAAAGATTTCAATTACAGGACTGGCTCTTGATGATTCCGAAAACAAACTTTATGCTGTCACCAAGGAAGATAATTGCCTCTATGTTCTTGATACAAAGGAGAAAAAAGTAGTTTCAAAGTTCCAGCTTGATGCTGAAGGATATACATGTCTCCTTTCACCCGATCACAAAACCCTTTACATCTCATGCTGGGGATGTCAGAAAATAGTTCTGTTCAATACTGTTTCTCAAAAGATAACCGGTTCTATCGCAGTTGGTAGTCACCCAAATGATTTATGTGCTTCCAGGAACGGTCAGTATCTGTTTGTTGCCAATGCTGACGATAATAGTGTGTCGATTATTGATACACGACAGAACAAGGTAATAGAAACTCTCAATTCAGCCCTTTATCCGAATTCTCCTGCCGGATCAACAACGAACAGTGTTGCACTTAGTAAAGATGAGAAGACCCTCTATATTGCTAATGCAGATAATAACTGCCTTGCCGTATTTGATATAACTTCCCCCGGAGCATCTAAAAGTAAAGGGTTCATACCAACTGCATGGTACCCAACATGCGTCAGGGTTGTAAACAACAGAATACTCATAAGTAACGGGAAAGGGCTCACATCAAGGGCTAATCCGTTTGGTCCTAATCCTATGCAAAAAGGGGGAGAGGTCGTTTACCAGACAGCAGGCGGAGAACAAAAAATGAAAGTTCAGTATATCGGAGGCCTGTTCCGGGGAGCTCTGAGTATTGTTGAAGTACCCAATACAAAACAGATGGCCCTATACTCACAAGCTGTATATAACAACACTCCGTACATTAAGGATAAGGAAATGGTTTCGGAAGGTGCTGCCGGAAACCCTATCCCTCAAAAAATAGGAGACCCCTCTCCTATTAAATATGTATTTTATGTGATCAAAGAAAACCGCACTTATGACCAGGTATTAGGTGATATAAAAGAGGGAAACGGCGATCCGAATCTTGTTCTTTTTGGTGAAAATATTACACCAAATCAACACGCTTTGGCCAGAGAATTTGTTCTCTTAGACAATTTTTATGTAAATGGTGAAGTAAGCGCCGATGGTCATAACTGGACAATGGGAGCATACGGAACTGATTACCTCGAAAAGACCTGGCCAACAAGCTATGGAGGAAGAGGCGGATCCTATCCCGGAGAAGGTTCAAGGAAAATTGCGAACAATAAAGACGGGTTCCTGTGGGATAACTGTAAACGATATGGAGTCACCTATAGAACGTATGCTGAATTTATGGGAGATAAAGAGCCAAATATTCCTGTCTTAAAAGATCATTTCTGCCCTAACTATTCCCCATGGAATCTGTCAATCCGCGATACTGTCAGGTTTCGCCAGTGGAAACGTGATTTTGATTCACTTCTGGCAGCAAATGCTCTCCCACAGTTAAATACGCTTCGCTTCGGGAATGATCATACTGAAGGACTAAACCTCCATAAACCAACACCCTTTGCTCACATTGCTGATAACGATCTTGCAGTCGGTATGTTTGTAGATTATCTTAGTCACAGCCCGGTATGGAATGAAAGCCTCATCATAATAGTTGAAGATGACGCTCAAAACGGCCCCGATCATGTGGACGCTCACCGCAGTCCTGCTTATCTTGCAGGAGGTTTCGTAAAGCAGAACTTTGTAGATCACACTGCTTATTCAACTACATCAATGCTGAGGACTATAGAATTGATTCTTGGTTTGTCACCAATGAGCCAGTATGATGCGGCAGCTGTTCCTATATGGAGAAGCATGAACAATACTGCCAATCATCCCGCATTTGTTGCCAGATCCAACAATATTGACCTGAATCTGAAGAACACAACACCAAGTGCCTGGCAGAAAAAAAGCGAAAAGTTTGATTTTACAAAGGAAGACATGGTAAGCGATGCCGACTTCAACGAGGTCATCTGGAAAGCTGTAAAAGGACTTGAGTCACCTTGTCCGCCGGCAGTTCATGCCGCGTTCTTTGTGGGGGATGACAAGAAGGATAAAGATTAAAAAAGAAACCCCCTCTTAATTCGCACCAAGGGGGGAACGATTCACGTTATTTAATTGTATCTAAAATCGATCGGCAGCTCCAGCATAACATCAACCGGATTACCTTTCTGATATCCCGGTTTCCAGTCGGGCATATTACTTACAACTCTGATGGCTTCAGCATCAAGCGCCGGATTGACAGGTTTTTTAACTTTTACATCTTTGACTTTCCCTGTACTGCTCACAACGAAGATCACATAAACCGGGTCAGTACTTTTTACTTTACCCTCGGGCCCCATCACTTTAAGATTATTCCAAATCCATGTTGTCATCGCTTTTTCACCGCCCGGGAACATAGGCATCTCTTCAACCACAACAAACGGTGTTTTATCGATATTTTGTTCCGGCTTTCCTTCCACAACTAGTATTGAATCCTTAGTATATTTTTGATTCTTGTCGTTATAAAATCCTGTAGGAGGAGGTGGTGGTGGTGGTACTTTTTGATTAATTTCATACCCGGTTACTGTAATATCTGATGTTTTACTGCTTCCCGTTAAACTAGCCTTTTTTGTGTTAACGATTATAACACCATCTTTACCTTTATCTCCATATAAAGCTGAAGCAGATTGTCCTTTTAACACACTAATGGATTCAATAGAGTTTGGATCAATTGAATTAATATCATTTTCCATGATAACTCCGTCAACGATATAGAGTGGTTTTCCTCCTACTCTTGTTTGCATACTGTTAAAATCATACTTTTTAACTTTAATTTCACTATCTTTTAAAATAGGCTTGATACCCTTTTTCGAAGTAATCTCAATTACTCCATTTTTCCCTTTCTCACCATATTTATCTGTAGCATCTTTATCCTTCAGAACATTCATTGAGGCAATAGTCTCGGCATCTATATCTTTCACATCAATATCCTTAATAACATCATCAACGACTATCAGCGGGGATTTCCCGTCAAATGATCTGATCTTTGCCGGAGGAGGTGGCGGTGGTGCAATATTTCCATTTATATCAGAAGGTGGTGGCGGTGGCGGTGGAGGAGGTGGTGGTGTACCTACTCCTGGCAGATTAACTGTATCTCTCACCATTTTAATTGTCATCGCAGATGTGAAATCAGGTTTAACTATTCTTGTTTTGAATCCAACATAAGAAACAACTAATGTAGCATCTTCAGGAACCTTGTCGAGCAAAAAGTATCCTTTGGAATCTGTTGATGTACCAAGGGTAGTGCCCTGAACAACAATGATAGCTCCCTGTAGTGACTTACCATCCTGTTGTACAACATTACCCTTAACAACTTTCGATAAAGCTTGTATTGAAGGGAAACTTATTCCCGGAGAATTGTCCATGTATTTATAGTCTGGTGTTGCAAAAGCATATAAGACCATTGCAAATACCGGAAGAATCAGAAAGACTCTCAGCTTCCTGTAAGGTGAACTTATTATATTTTTCATCATGTTAAATCGTTTTTTGTTAAGTGAATAATTGAAAGAATTAGTCAGACTGAAGACAGGACTGCCAACAATCTGGTTTAACAGAGTCGCCTTGTAAACTGCCGGATCGGATGTGCGCTGCAGCGCTACCTCATCGGCAAGATATTCGTGGTTTTGCCGTATAAATCGGATGTAAATCCAGATTAAAGGGTTAAACCACTGCAACATACAAAGTAACTCCACAAGCACCAGATCGAGCCAGTGCCACTGCCGGATATGTGCCAGTTCGTGATTCACAATCTCCTCTGTTTCAACGTCTGTAATTGAAGGATTGACAAACACATAGGAAAAAAATGAAAATGAAGAGGAATATTCAGCTGTTCTGATGAGTTTTACGGGTTGCGATTTAATAATCTCAGCCTTCTTTATTGAATTTATTACTGGTTTGCTCTGTTTTAGGATCAGGAAAGAAACACATAAAATGCCTGAGAAATAAAGTATTAAAAGAATTTCTCTGATATTAATAAAAGGAGTTCTACTCACCTCCTGAACACCAGTTACAACCGCATTTCCTGTCTGGATGGTTGTAATAACCGGAAGAACAACAGTGTAATGCACTGATATCAGTGGAAAGAAGAATGATATCAGTATTCCGACTATCAAATAGATTCTGTTCAAAAGAAAGAATCTTTCATTTCTGAGGAAGAGAAAAAATATGAGTGCGAAGCCCGAAAGCCACGTCACTGACTTAAGCAAGTATAAGGCAAATGTTTCCATCACTTTTTCTTTTTACCCTTCTTCAATTCTTTCCTTGTATCCTCAAGAAGTTCTTCCAGTTCCTTCATGGTGAGATCTTTTTCCCTTGCAAAGAACGATGCCATCGCAGGGAAGGAGTTATTGAAATAACCCTCCATAAGTCCGAATAGTTGACTCTTCGAGTAATCACCCTTGGATATAAGCGGATGGTAAAGATGAACATTTCCATATACTTTATGTCCAACATAACCCTTTTTTTCGAGAATTCTTACTACAGTGGAAACTGTGTTCCTTGCAGGTTTCGGGTCATTGAAGCTGTCCCTGATATCCTTTACCAGACCTTCTTCCTTGTCCCATAAAATCTGCATTACCTGTTCTTCTGCTTTTGTTAACTGCATAACTTAATCTTTTAATCGGTTATTGCTTGAATCCTTCGTCTAGTACTTGCTTACTTGTACAGTCATTGCGAGGATCCGCCAACTGGCGGAGACGAAGCAATCTTTCGATACAAATATATGACTATTTATATAGTCGTGCAAATATTTCTTAATAATAATGACTATATTTTTAGTCGCCATGTATCGCAAGCTGATTTTACGTTGTTGACGAACACAATTAAGATCATCCACTGATGTTTGTAACCATTTTTTATTAATTTGCATCGGAAATTAATTCTAAAAACAATATTATGAAACGAAACATTATTTTATCATTTGTAGCCCTGATTCTTTTGTCAGTAGTCGCTACCGCTCAGAAAGTAAATGAACTCTCCGCAAAAGAGAAAACAGAGAAGTGGGTTCTGCTATTTAACGGCAAGGATTTTAATGGATGGCGCCAGTGCAATGGAACAGCCATGCCTAAAAACTGGGTTATCGAAGATAATGCCATGAAAGTATTTACAGGTGAAGGAAAAACTCCTGGCTCAGGCGCCAACGGAGACATCGTTTTTGGAGATAAGAAATTTAAAAATTTTGAGCTATCTGTCGATTGGAAAGCAAGTAAGGCTGCAAACTCCGGTATCTTCTTCGATGTAAGAGAAGTTCCGGGTCAACCAGTTTACTATGCTGCTCCTGAGATTCAGGTTCTCGACAATGTGGATGCCAGCGATAATAAAATAGCAAGCCACCTTGCAGGATCTCTTTATGATATGATCGCTGCTGATCCAAAAACCGTTCATCCCGCCGGAGAATGGAACACTATAGTAATACGTGTAGAAAACGGGAAGGTTACTCATGTTCAGAACGGAGTAAAAGTTGTTGAATATAAAATGTGGACTCCTGAATGGGATACAATGGTTGTTCATAGCAAATTCAAAACTTTCCCTGGATGGAAAGAGGGTATTTCAAAAGAGGGACTAATTGGTCTTCAGGACCATGGATATCCTGTATGGTTCAGGAACATTAAGATTCGCGAATTGTAGTCTGCGGGTTTGAAAGAAGTAATAAAATGCCGGTTTGAAAAACAGGATATTTTATTACTTTTGCGATTCAAAGGGTTGTTAGCCTTCAAATGCAATCCCTCGCAAACGCCTGATTTAGTTTTCATTGCTTACTTTCACCAAAATCATTTTCTGATTTATGTACCTTTTAAAGCGTTTTTGGTTGTGTTTTATATGGTATTTTATGGTCATAAAAAGGTACATTTAAAAAAACTTGTAAGCGGTAATTACAAATGCAGGTTTTCGGTAAATAGGAATGCAAGTGTTTCTGCATCGTTAATTACCGATTTTCAAAGAAAAAAATTAAAGAACGTTATTTTCAAAGATAGTTTTTCTGTTTTCCAATCGGTATGATTTTCCGGATAATTTTACTACCTCGCATTTAAAAAGCAAACGATCAAGGATAGCTGCAGCCAGAACTTCATCATCAAGAACTTTGACCCATTCATCAGGACTTTTGTTAGTTGTAACGACAATAGAGGCATTCTGGTGAAGGTGATCGATAAGGTTGAACAGTGTTACCGATTGTTTCCGCTCAATGGGGAACATCATAATATCATCTATCACTAAAAGATCAGCATTAAGCAAGACCATGTATTCACGGGCAGCCGATTTGGTAATATCTTTCATTTTCAGAAGATGTATTAGTTGTTCCATGCTCCTGAAGCAAGCCTTATAACCCTTGAGTAAAGCTTCGTAACAAAGCCCAGCTGCGATAAAGGTTTTTCCTGTTCCGCTGGGACCCATCAGAATAATGTTGAAGTTTTGTTCGAGCCAGATGCATTCACGAAGTTGAGTTACTTGCTTTCGGGATATTCCACCCAGATGGTTTTCCTGCCACAGTTCCAGGTCGTGATTGGCAGGGAGTTTAGCGTTTCTGAGCCTCTTTGCGAGGTTTTGCTGATTACGGTGATCTATCTCTGCATTAAATAACCCAAAGGCAAAATCAAGATAGCTAATCTGCTTTTGCTGGGCACTAATGAGCAGATCATTAATTGCACCACCGGCTCCGGTGAGCTTGAGTTGCCGTGCAAGATTGCAGAGGTTTTCTGTTTTTGTTTCCATATTCAATTAAAAATTTGTTTATAATCTGATATACTGCTGGTTTGTGGTTGGATTTTATACTTGCTGTTTTGAAGATGCAGAACCTCTTTTTGCGATATTGTGGGATCCAACGCTGTTTGTCTGAGAGAGAGTAACACAGGTTCAAAATCAACAGCCTTAGAAAGATTGTTTTCAAGACAGTAAATCAAGGTCTGATCCATTTCATCTTGTGTGTATTTTTTACCTGCTGACACGACCATGTTAATTTGATCCCTTGCATAACGAGGCATTTGCTTGTGTATGCTATCGAGATATCCTGCGGCTTTAATCTGATCGGTAAACAAACAGATCGCCTGAGCGATAAGCTCCTTTACCTTCTTGCTATGATCGCGTTTATGGTTGTTGTTTCGAACTTGCTGGCCTTTCAGCAGAGATATCTCATGTCTGGCAATATCTTCTTGGCTAATATTAGAGATGATCAGATAATCATTTTCTTGCCGGACAAATACTTCTGTTTTGGGCTTCTGGAACGTACCATCAGGAACCGTGTAGGAACAGCCTTTAAAATGGATGACATTATCTTTTGTTACGTTGTATGCCGGATGATCTTTGGCAATGGCAAACGGTTGTTTTAAAGGGATCAGATGCTCTTTCTCCAGTTCCCATTCAAGTGCTGGTATTTTTAATGTAGTAGAATGCACCTTGGCATTAGCTGTTCTTCCTAACCAATCAATCGCCTGGCTGTTAAGAGCCGGAATACTATAAAAAATTCGACCCCTTAGAAAGTTGTACTTGATATATTTTATTACGTTTTCTATTTTCCCTTTACTCTGAGGATCACTTTTGCGACAGAAACGGACCTTAAATGGTCGGCTCTGACAATAGGCCCGGAAAGCCTCCGTGAGGATCAAATCGCCTCTATTTTCATTCACGAGCAGTACTTTGTCCTGGTCATAAACAAGTTCGTGAGGATAACCGTCAAAAAATATAAAAGCAAGTTCATGTTCTGCAATGGCTGTTTCAGAGATAAAGGGGTGCTCTCTGAAAAATACAAACTTGAAGCGTGAACGCGACAGAACCATTGCAAAGAAGTAAACCTTTTTACGCTGCCCATTGACATCAGTCATATTATATTCGCCAAAGTCAACCTGGGCCTGCTGTCCGTAAGGCAGCTGCTCTACTTGACTATACTCTCTGGTGTCAAAGATCTTTAGCAGCTGATGCTTGTTGCGAACATACAATACGAAGTTGTAAACTGACTTGATACTAACGTTGGGAAAGCTTGGGTAATGTTCTTTCAACCAGTCGTGCACCTGGGCAGAGGACGCATCCAGACACAGTTCCAGTCGGCTCTTGATATAGTCCTCATATGGTGCAAGTTTCTTTGACCTGGTTAATAAATGCTTCTGAAAATCTAAATACTCTTGTTCGCTCATTCTTAGCAATTTTTTAACCGTTCGGGTGTCCAACCCCATAAATGAAGCAATCTTGGGTGGTGTCATACCCTTGCGGTGCCTGTGATGTAACTCGTGATACATAATCCATTTATGATCAAATTTATTCATAGCTGACTGGTTTGGTTTAAATACCAAAAGTCAGATTAATTTCCTTGAGGCTACATAAGAGCAATTTGCCCATGGGCAAATTGCTC
>JANXXP010000125.1 GCA_025350595.1 Bacteroidota bacterium | reverse complement strand
TTGTTTGGATTTTTAGTTTCTGAATCCAAATACCGGAAATAAATAAGGGAAAATTTTTACATTTCCCCTTACTAAATTAGTTAGAAATATTAATAGCCCGGATTTTGCCAGAACATTCCTGGTGCTTCTGAAGCGCTTCTGTTTGAGTGCCTACTGACATTTTGGGATAAGCGCAAGTAGCAGCATTTGGCCAGTTTTTAGGAACTGCATCCGGATACAATGAAAATGGGTTAGTCATCAGTTCCGGTAGCATTTCATTAAGCTAATAGACGAAGCTGTAAAATTTAGTTAAACCTTTTTAATTTACTTAAATACGCTTTAAAGTTAAATCCCGCCATTCACCGATATCAGTTCGCCAAATACCGATTTTAAATATGTACTTGAGTATTTGTAATATTTCTTTGATAAAACTTAAAACTGATTCTATTATCTGAACTTATAAAGTGTTATCCAATGGCAAAAAAAATTGTAATAATAGGAGGCGGAGTCGCCGGGTTGTCAGCAGGTATTTACGCAAAACTAAATGGCTTTGATGCGGAAATTATTGAGATGCATTCTGTAACCGGAGGGCAATGTACTGCATGGGACAGGAAGGGATACAGGTTTGATTATTGTCTTCATTGGCTGGTGGGCACGAGAAAAGGTCCATTCAATGACATTTGGAGAGAAACCAATGTACTAAATGATAATGTGGAAATAGTTGATCATGACGTGCATACGAAACTTATTGCAGAAGACGGAAGAGAGTTTGTCATCTATACCGATTTAGCCAGATGGGAGGAATATCTGTGCAAGCTTGTCCCTGAGGATACTAAAAAGATAAAGAAGATGTGTGGTGATATGAAAAAATCAGCATTTCTTCAGCCATTTTCTGATCCCCCCGGATTAAGAAAGATTGGAAACACTATAAAGTCAGGGTTTGGTATGATGCCGGTTATGATCCTCTTTATGAAGTATGGTCGCAAGAGCTGTGAGGAATACTTCAGAAAACTGGATTTTAAAAATGAGGACTTGAATTTTTTTCTGAATAGTATTTTCGGCTCTCGTGACTTTTCAGCTCTGGCATTCATAATGATGTTTGCCTGGTTCAACCAGAAGAATGCCGGTTACCTTATCGGAGGTTCGTTGCCAATGGCTCAGAGAATGACAAACTGGTACATAGGTCTTGGCGGTATCCTGAGAGCAAAATCAACTGTTTCAAAAATAATGGTCGAAGACGATACAGCAAAAGGAGTAGTCCTTTCCGATGGTTCAGAAATTGCTGCCGATTATATTATCAGCGCTGCCGATGGCCATTCTACCATATTTGATATGCTTGGAGGAAAATACATTGATAAGAAAATAAAAAATGCTTATGAAAAGTGGGAACTATTTACCCCAATTGTGCAGGTCTCATTTGGCATAAATAAAATTATTGAGTCAGATGTTCCGGTTGAGACCTGGATTACACCGGGCCAGGTTATCGGAATGACTAAGACCGGAACCGGTTATTCAATCATGAACTATTGCTATGATCCTACAATGGCACCTTCAGGGAAGTCAGTAATTGTGATTAGGTTTGATTCACCATGGGATCTATGGAAGGACCTTGAATCAAACGATTATAAAAATGAAAAGTTGCAGATTGAAAAGGATGCAAGAGTTATTCTTGAAAAACGTTATCCTGGAATTTCTGATGCTATTGAAGTTTGCGATGTCGCAACACCGGTTACTGATGTGAGCTATACCGGAGTGTGGAAAGGATCGTATGAAGGGTTTCTCCCATCGAGCAAGAACCTTATGGATAACCTGAATTCAACACTTCCCGGACTAAAGAAATTTTATATGGCCGGACAGTGGCTTTTCCCGGGTGGAGGATTGCCTCCCGCAGGACAATCGGGTAAATGGGCAGTACAATATATTTGCAAGGAAGAAAAAATGATGTTTAAGGCAAGCTAGCTTTCAGGGAAATTATTTTTTTGCCGATTGTGAATTCAGACTTTTATTATAAATGTCCTGTATAACTAATCCTGCCATTGTAAATCCAAAAATGGCTGTAATGTGGGCCAGAGTTCCGTTAATCACAGCTTTCTGGCTGCACCATTCATGATTGGTCAGTTCCGGATCTCCATCAGTGTCTCTGTTTTTTGGGCACAAACATTTATCTGTGCCACAGGAGGCTCCTGAACCTTTATTATCAATTACTTCATCGCTGTAGACACATAAAAACTTCTTCGCCGGCAAATCGCCTTTTCTGATTTTCTTTCTTACTATTGAACCCAATGGGCATCCGTTAACTTCCCAGAATTCTGCGACCCTTATTTTAGTAGGGTCTATTTTTAGTGATGCTCCCATTGATGAGAAAAGAGTTGCATTTGTCCGGGTAGCTTTCCTTATCAAATGGATCTTACTTGCCAGGCTGTCAATAGCATCAATAATATAATCGTACTGATCAAGGACAAAAAAATCATTGTTGTGCTGATTGTAAATTTTCTGAATGTCAATGATGTTGGCATGAGGATTTATCTCAAGAAGTCTTTTTTTCAGAGCATCAGTCTTTATTTCACCAACAGTAAGAGTCGTTGCATGGAGCTGCCTGTTAATATTAGTTACGCATATCCTGTCAGAATCAACAATAGTCAGATTACGGAAACCAGATCTTACCAGGCTCTCAGCACACCAGCTTCCTACACCTCCGATACCAAAGATAATTACCTTCTTCGAGGCAATATCCGACATTATTTCCGATCCAAGCAGCAACTCACTCCGCTGGAAAATTCCTTTTTCAGACAACATCAATATTTGGGATTATGAATATTTTATTAAGTTAAATATTGCGGATTTCGGATTTTCGATTTCGGATTATACTAAAGTCCGATCTTTCATAAATCCGCAATCCCAAATCCGCAATCCGAAATCACCATTATTACTTTGCTTCGGTCTCGTGCCATTTCGATCTGTCAGGTGGTGCAGGGGAACCGACCTTTTTAACCGGCTTTTCTTTTAACTGCTGTAGAAGTACTTCAACAGCTTTTTCGATAGACGGGTCAATATCTTTTGCAAGTTGTTCAGGACGGTCAACAACTTCAATATCCGGATAAACGCCAATGCCCTCAATTATCCATTTTTCATTTTCGTCAAATACCCCGAATTGCGGTACTGAAATATTTCCGCCATCAACAAGACGTGCATTGCCTGAGATGCCAACAAGTCCTCCCCATGTACGTGTTCCGATAAGCTTTCCTAACCCCATCTTTTTGAAAAAATATGGAAAAGCATCTCCTCCTGATGATGAATAACCGTTAATCAACATCACTTTTGGACCATCATTGGCAACTGCAGGTGATTTTGAGGGGAGAAGTCCGTTCCTGTGCCAGTAAACAAGTGTGTGACGGTCGAGAAGATCAACCATCCTGTCAGGAATAAACCCACCGCCATTATACCGGTCATCAATTATCAGTGCCTCTTTATCAAAGTATGTGTACATCCCGTGGAAAAGTTCTCTGTTGCCATCAGTCGAAGTATTGGGAACATAGATATATCCTATTCTTCCTCCCGATAGTTTGTCAACCATGGCTCTTCTCTCGTTTACCCAGTTAAAAGATCTGAGTTCTAGTTCGCTGGCAACAGGCTTGATGAGTGATGTCCTTCCATTCACAGCCGAAGGAGTGCTGTTAACTGTCACTTCAACCGGTTTGTTAGAATAGTTTTCAAGAAATGAATAAGGATTAGAAGCAGTGGTAATATCTTTTCCGTTTATACTGAGAAGAAAATCACCTTCTTTAACATCAACACCCTGTTCAGTCAATGGTGATCGGCGTGAAGGATTCCAGTTTTCACCTTTATAAATTTTTGATATTTTGTATCTTCCTGATGCGTCATCAGGAGTAAGCTCAGCTCCGAGGAGACCGTTATCCATTCTCTTTGGCCGGGCGAAATCGCCCCAGTCAACATAGGTGTGACCAGTGTTTGTTTCAGCTACAATCTCGCTGAGAATATAATCAAGATCTGCTCGGTGGCTTACATAAGGTACAAGGGCATTGTACCTTTCCCTTATTTCTGTCCAGTTAACTCCATGTAAATTGTTAACATAAAAGTAGTCGCGAAAGATCCGCCATGCATCAACATAGATCTGATTCCATTCCTTCTGCGGATCGATTTTCATTTCCAGTCCGCTGAGGTTTAATTTTCCTGCACCTGCTTTCTGTCCGGGAGTTAACTTAATAATACCGTAATCTTCCCCGTAATTATATAGCGCCATTTTACCGTCAGCAGTAAGTGTTACATTTGAAACATGGTCGAGAATTTCCTCTGTCTTTTCATCTGTAATGTTGAACTTCATTAGTTTTCCGTTACTTACATATATCAGACCTCCGTCAACAGTGCCGACAATCCTGTAGTCTCCTGCATCACCGGGGAGAGCTGTAATCCTGTCATTTATGCCCTTAAAGTCAATTTCCACCTTAGTTTCTTTTTTCCCGTCAGCTGAAGTGTCTGATGATGAACTTTTGCTTTTTTTATCTTTTTCTGCAGATGTTGCATCAGGTTTTGTGTCAGGTTTGACAGGTTCAATATCATTTTTATCCTTGAAAATCTTTGGACTTTTTCCTGTGAGAGAAATTGCATAAAGACGGGTAGCTTTGTTATAGAGATAGTCAAATTCAAAGCTTGAGAATGAAAGGTTATAATCGCGATTCGATTCAAAGAAGATATAATTCCCGCAGATGCTGAAAACAGGATTGTCATCTGAATAAGTACCATCGGTTACCTGCTGCCTGGTGCCTGTCGAAATCTCGTACACCCAGATAGCTGATTTGTCATTGCTGCCTTCTTTTACATAGGTGATCCACCTCGAATCGGGAGAAAAATTGTAACTTCTGAATTCTGTTTCGGTAGCATGATCGATGTTGGTAGACTTTCCGGTGGCAGCATCCACAAGTTTAAGCTGAAGTGTCCTGTCGGAGTACAGTAGCGAATGACTGTCGGGCGACCAGATTGATTGATATTTCCAGGCAGATGAATTGAAGCTGACTTGTCGGGGTTTTGCCCCTTTTTTATTCTCAAGCAGATAAATTTCATATTCACCTGTCAGATCAGAATAGTAGGAGATGTATTTTCCGTCGGGGGACCATGAGGGATAAATTTCGCGCACTCCCTGGCTTTCTGTTAGATTTTCTGTGATTCCATTTTCGGCAGGTACTGAAAAAATATCTCCCCTGGCATCAAACAAAGCACGTTTCCCGGTTGGTGAAACGCTAAAACTGCCAATGTTCTCTTTTACATTTTTGTAATAGGGGATGAGGTTTGGATTGTCGAAGTTAATACTAATCTTAAGTTTTTCTGTAACTCCCGATAGAAGGTTCAGTTTGTAAATGAACCCACCGTTCTCATATACCAGATAATCGCCGTTTCCGGATGGCCACATGACATCAAAATCAGTATGATGAGTTATCTGGCTTGTCTCTTTTGTAATGGTATTGTATTTCCAGATATTAAGTTTCAGATCTCGGTCGGATGCAAAAAATATATTATCGCCCGACCATGTTGGCAGCTGGTCAGAACCTTCAAAGTTAGTGATTTGTTCCGAGGTGTTGTCCTTCAGATTATATATCCAAAGATCAGTGGCTCTTCCGCCCTTGTAGCGTTTCCAGTTCCTGAATTCACGATCAACAGGGGTGAAGACAATTTTTGATGCATCGGGTGAAAGAACTGCAAATCCTCCGTTAACTATCTGAAGAGGTTTTTCAAGACCTCCGTCAATACTTACAAGGAAATATCTCCCGTTTCTTTCGCCGAATGTTGTGCGGTTTGCACGGATAAGTATCTGTTTGCTATCGGGGGTCCAATCCAGAGGTACGTCGTCATATCCTCCCCTGGGAGGCATAACGCCTACAGAATTATACCATGTTAGCTGGCGGGGAACACCTCCGTTTGAAGGGATCACATATATCTGACGGGTTCCGGAATATTCTCCGGAAAATGCTATCCATTTTCCATCAGGCGAAATCTTAGGGAACAGCTCAAGCCCATTATGTGAAGTCAGCCGTCGTGCTTCACCTCCATTTGCATTAACGGTCCAGATATCTCCGGCATAAACAAAGGCGATAAGATTATTATTTATATCGGGGTAGCGTAATAAACGGGCATCATCTATAGCTTTTGCGTTAAATGAAAAGCCGAATATTATGGTTACGGTTATAAGACTGAAAATGATTCTTTTCATAACAGGGTATTTTATTTTTATACTTAAGACTTGAAAATTCAGAAATTACTGCTTTTTATCCCGACAAATTTAATCAGTTAAAGCATTAAATGCAATTGAATTTTTTGGAGCTTCTCATCGGGCGATGGCTGACGTTAATGTTATGCATGCCTGCGACCTTAATGAGGAACTTCCAGAAAGTCTTTCAGGTACGGTTCAAGTTTTTAGGGCTGAGAAATTGATGATAGATTGAACTATCAGAATGTATAAGTAAAGGTGATAAATCAATTAACTCTAATTGTAAGTGTTTGATAAAGAGATGTGTCTTTAAGATTTAACGAAGAGAAACAAATCCATGAAAATCCATGTTGATTTTTATGAAGAGCCAAAGAGTATTTTTGAATAAAATGATTTACAATATCATGGCGGTACAGTTCTGGAGAACCTATCCCAGCTTGTATCATATTTCCTGATTAGTTTTTAACTCGTTAAAGTACCTTTTTTCAATCTTATTTCTTTGTTACCATCATATCCCAAGTTCCATCAGCTACTCTAATAGGAAAAGGCAGCGCCATACCTGTATATCTGATATTATTAATATAGTAGTATTGTACTCTATACGGGATATAGAAAATAACGTTGCCCGATTTACTAACCAGATCAAACTTTTTAATTACACATGTTCCTCCGGCAGGCATAGTAATGGAATAGGGGTTCTCCACCTTAATACTATGGCTGAAAATATCCGGATTATTTAAATCTGTTGTGTCTTTAAATTCGGATAAATCGCTATAGTTGATTACTGCAAATGCAACGGAATCAGAATAAATTGAATCTTCACTTCTTGCATAGTTTATAGAAAACCTCATTTCTTTGGGTCCTTCCTTTTTGCAGGCTATTGACAAACATAATATTATGGTCAATGTTAAAACGAAATTTTTCATAAAATAATTATTAATTTAAAAATATTCTTGTCTATAATGTGCATAATTTAATTTCAACGTCTTAGTTGCTTTTTTATTTTACTCTGAATATTAATGAGTCAACAGTGTATGATGCTAAAATACCTACTCCATTTGATACATTGGAATACAGTGGCGCAGGCTCGGAGAATGGGTTACCATCACCCGAATTGAGGGAAGTAAGCAAAGACTGATGAAAATCATAATAGGGTTTATCTGTATTCAATAAGTAGATTCTTAAAAATGAGGAGTCCACTTTAGCTATGGAATCAATATAATTAGAGAAAAAAGTAACAGATCTGAGAACAAATTTTTTTCCGTCTTTTCCTTTGTCACTAAACACCACGTCCCCTTTTTCAGGTTGTCCTGAAAGTTCAGAACCTCCATATGTTTGCGTAGTTATAAGAAGCCTATAGTAATTCGATTCCCCCGGAAAATCAGTAATTGATACTTTAATTGAAAGAGTTGACCGTGTGTTCCCGCCAAAGGGGTCAGTCGACAGAAGTCTGGTTGTGTCAACTTCTATGTGAAAATCCCTTTTAATCGGGACCGCACAAGACGCTTCTGCAGATAGACCTTTACTATTTATCACCTTAATCTTAAAACTCTTCCCTTCTTTTACAGGCATGTTCTTAACCAGAATCTTATTGTGTAATGATTTAAGAAGAGTCGTATCAATCCTCACTTCATCAATGCCATTGGTAAGGAGTATAGTCACTTTGCCAGGAGGCTCAGGAGGAAATAACTTACCAAAATTGTTCATATTACAATCTACGGTAAGTTCAATTACAGGTAAATTGGGCGAGATGAATGAACTTAACACCAGTTTCTGTTCAAAATCAGGTAATTTTAAATTATTCACATCTTTTGTACAAGATGTAATGAGAAGAGTAAGTAGTACAGGTATAAAATATTTTGTTTTAAATGGTATCAATTTATTAGAATTTAAATGAATAGCTAATTGATGGTATTACAGGGAAAAGGCTTACCTGCTTGAGTTGGCCATAAGTATCAGGATTTTTAAATGTTTGTGTTGAATAATAGTAGAAAGGGTTCATTCTGTTATATACATTATAGACTGAAACTTCCCAAATCCTTTCTCCCCATTTTTTTGTCTTATGAAACTGAATTCCAAGGTCAAGTCTGTGATATGGCGCCATTCTGAAAGTATTTTTCTGACCAAAATCATACCCCATCCAATCACCCAGTTGGTTAAATATGTGACTATCGTTATCAAACTTTGGAATATCTGCGGCAATCCGATATCTTGAACCTGATAAACTTATTGAATTACCGGTACCATAAACCCAGGTGCCGGAAAGTGTAATATGGTCAGATAGTTTGTAGTTTGCGACGATCGAAATATCATGCCTTCGATCATATCTTTCATAAAATTTCTTTCCGAAATTGACTGAATCGAACTGCATAAGTGTCCATGATAAAGTATACCCTATCCAACCAGTAAGCCTTCCTTCGTTTTTCTGGAGAAGAAATTCCATCCCATAAGACCAGGCCTTTCCGGCAGTGACATTATCCTCCCAATTCTTTTCTGCAGCTAAATTCGGATTATCAACTACTAAAAATGTCGCTCCCTCTTTATATCCGATAACATTACTCATTTTTTTATAATATCCTTCTATTGAAAAAGTAAGATCATGTTTTGTAAAATCTTTTACCAGTCCTAAAGCTACCTGCTTAGACTGCTGTGGTTTCACCCTGTCAGTAGTAGGCACCCATAGATCTGTTTGTAAACTTAATCCGGTGTTTGAGATCATATGAATGTATTGATTCATTGAAGCATAAGACCCTTTTAAAGCAAAGTCATTTGATAATTTCCAAGCTACTGACAACCTTGGCTCAACAAAATGGTATTGTTTTTTAATTGCTACAAAATGGCTAAATCTGATTCCTCCATTTATCTTTAGTGCTTGTAAAGGATGCCATGTATCTTCAAGGTAAATGCCTGATTCGATGCCATTTGTAAATGTAATATCCCTTACAGAATTATTGTTTATACTATCTACTTCTACAAATGCATGAGGATTGAATTGGTGATAAATGCTTGTAAACCCTGCCTTTATAAGGTGCTGGGGATTTGGCATATAGTCTATATCATATTTAATTGAGTAATCTCTTATCCCGGAATAATATTCAGCGTAATAATTTTTATCTTCATGAACATCGTAATATTTATCATAAATCCCGAAAGAATATTTACTGAAAATTAAAGAGGTATTCGAGAACAATTTATTTGTAAAAAGATGATTCCATCTTAAAGTCCCTGTTGCATTTCCCCAATTGAAACCAACATCCTCACGAATTTCGGGAGTATGAGTTAGTAAACTATATTTATCCTGTCCAAAGTAACCACTCAGGTAAAGTTTATCCCTCCTGCCAAAGTCATAATTAATTTTTGCATTGAAATCATAGAAGTAATAGCTTGTTTTTCCATTTTTAAGAAAGGGCGATAGAAGTAGATCAGCAAAAGTCCGGCGACCTGATAACAGAATTGAACATTTATCTTTAATTATTGGTCCTTCAACTGTGGCGCGTGTTGAAATGAGTCCGACTCCTCCCTCCGCGTGCCACTCTTTCTTATTCCCTTCCTTCATATTCATTTCTAAAACTGATGATAATCTTCCTCCATATCTGGCCGGAAATCCGCCTTTAGTAAGTTCCACACTTTTTAGAGCATCCCCGTTGAACAAAGAAAAGAATCCGAAGAGGTGATTTGCATTATAAACTATTGCATCATCAAGAATAATAAGGTTTTGATCAGGTCCTCCTCCACGGACGTATAATCCGCTGCTTCCTTCAGATCCTTTCTGCACCCCTGGAAGAAGTTGAATTACCTTTAGTACGTCTTTTTCTCCAAACAGTGTTGGGACATTTTTTATCTGTGCAGGCTGAAGATTGATAGTACTCATTTTCACGGATTCGCTCTGTTTCTCTTTGCGAATAGCTGTAATGGTAACTTCCTCAAGTACAATGCTGGGTTTCAGATTAATATTCAATTCAAGATCTTTCTGAAACGAAAGTTTAAAAGTTTCTGTAGAGAAACCGACGTAGGAAATTATCAGTTCAATTGAATCAGAAGAAGGCATAGTTAAAGAATAAAAGCCGTAAGTATTAGTAACAGTTCCAACTTTATGATCTTTAAGATAGACGTTTACGCCAATCAGCGATTCCCCGCTGACAGCTTCTCTCACAAAACCGCTGATTGTATATTGCCTTTTTGGCTGTGAAAACACAGGAAGGATAAAAAGGAAAATGAAAAGAGAAAGTGTAAAACTTTTTATAAGTTTATTACCATGTCTCAAAAATATTTTTTTCATTGAAATATTTAAACTTACATGACTGTCGCTAATCATATAAATAGATATTTTATTGCATGAAATAAAGTATTTGTCCCAACTCTAAAGAGAGTAATTGATTTTGACTTCGCCGTACTTGTCCCCCCGAGGCGGGATTCAGTTCTTCCCATCCTTCATCGCTTTGGCGTAGCTTCAACGAAGATACAGATGGCAAGGTGCTAGCTAAGAACTGACTACGCATAGCGCAAGAGCTCGACGTTGTCAAAATCAATGAAGTTTTATACATGATTAAAAATACACATATATATAATTTAGATCTTGCCTATACAAAATTATTAATTCCAAAGATCTCCTCCCGGATAAGCACTTGGTATTGTTATGTAATTATCATCTCCCAATATATGTTGATAAATAAATCCACTTCCATAGACCCTCCAGAAAGAGCCAACATTATAAGAAGGTTCATACTTGTAAGCCAAAAAAACATTTATTGGACCAGATACCGATGTGCTTGTACTACAAAGAAAATTACCTGTAACTTCATAATTTGTTGTATAATCGGGAACACCTCCATAATATAAAACTGCAGTACCAGCTACATCGTATGAAATATCCCTATAATTATAGCATTGTCTCCAACCACTTGAAGGGCGTTCTTCAAGTTTTATTCTAAGCCATAAATTAGCTCTCCAAGGATTTGGGAAAAAACTTATTTGTTCATAGTATAATTCAGAAACAAACTTTCTCAATGAATTTAAACCTGTTTGTAATGTGCCACCACAAGGTTGATATGAATGAATATAAAATTGATTTTGCCATGTAGCATCGACACCACCAGGGGCAACGTCATTTTTTGAATTCTGACTTTGGACAATAGACACAACGACTGAACCTGCCTTTTTGAATTTTTCAGGATTCTTTTGTATTGAAATATTTGCTTCTTGCTTTGAATAACCATAAAGGTCCCCATTTATAAATATGACAATACTATCACCAAGTTCAAACTCAGAATCTTTGTTTAAAATGGTTCTAAGTGTACCTGAATAGTTACATATTATAGAATCAAGAGAATCCAAAAGGGTAGTATGAGTTTTTGATTGTGCCCAGTATCTCAACTCATCTTCAGTCTGGAATTTGCTAAGAGCTGAATACGTATTGTAAAAATCTGTTGGACTTTGAAAGACTAACCTATCATTAGGAATAGGTGTTTCACGAAGTTGCATATAATTTTTTAGTATTCCTGAATAAAATATATAGTATTTACCGGATTGCGGTACAATGATAATTAAACAAAAAAATCTATTCAAGAATATTTAGTCATTTTTTCAAAAAAGATCCGGTATGTGTGATCTCATAAAATGTGCCACTTTAAAGTCAAATATCTTTTTTTTAGAATCAGATTTCGGTGCTCTTCATCTGACATTTCCGCAACAAATCAACCACAGGTAAAACAATGGCAATTGTATATTGACGCTTCCGGCGTCGTTACACCCAAAGAATTATGTCCTGAAATGTTCAATTTCTTAACGCCTTTATCACTGAAGTAATATGTTTTAAAAATGTCCTTTTAGAGCTTCGAAATACTGTCGCAGGTAAGTGCTTCCTTATTCAGCCCCTCATGCCTATCGTCATTCCGGGCGCAAGCGAGGAACCTGCCTGGGTTGGCAGTAGTCTGGCAGGGAAGACCGCCCTATACATGATGTAATTTTTCTCTCCCGCCCGATACGGCATAGCCGTCAAGCTAAGAGGGGTTAATGGGTTAATAATAAGATAGATCGTAAAATTAATAATTTGTATGTAATATAGGGGGGTATATGAACCTATTTTAAAAAGATTAGCAAAGAAGTTTAAAACTGTTTTTTCAGAG
>JANXXP010000014.1 GCA_025350595.1 Bacteroidota bacterium | reverse complement strand
CGGGGCAATTGGTCTGAGCTTTATCATCCTTTCATTTATGCTAAAAATACCTTCCCGCATTATCGGATTAAGTGGGGTCGTAATAATATTCGCTCATAACTTTTTACAGGGAATTTCACTGTCGCAAAATCCAGTCATAATATTTTTCTCATCAATACTTTTCCGTCCTGCTATGATGCCTGTAACCTCAGGGTTATCATTTTTCACAGCGTATCCTGTCGTACCATGGCTTGGCATAATGCTGACAGGTTTTGGCTGTGGGGAGTTTTTCGAATTATCTCAGGAAAAGAGAAGAATTTTATTTCTGAAGCCAGGCATTTCATCCCTGGCACTATTCACAATCATCAGGTTTCTAAATTATTATGGAGATCCTTTGAAATGGGCGGTTCAGAAATCATCATTGTTTACTTTTCTCATCCTTTTTGTTGCTGAAAAAACCTCAAACATATTAGTTAAAATACTATCTGTGTATGGGAAAGTCCCTCTGTTCTATTTCATCACCCACTTATATATCATTCATTCGCTCATGTTTATTATGCTGATCATGCAGGGGATTGGCACCAAAGAGTTTCTTTTCGGAGTATTCAATAATGGCAGACCCAAAACCGGAGGAGGTGTCGATCTATATGTTATTTACCTGATCTGGATTGGAGTAGTTATTTTTTTATACCCTGTATGCAGGTGGTATGGAGATTATAAAACCCGGCATAAAGAAAATAAATACCTAAGAAACCTTTAGATAAGAATTATTAATGATCATGACTTCTTTCTGAATAGTACATGATGAAGAATAAATAGTATGCCTGTCAAAAAAAAAGGCAGAATCACAACCAGAGAACCTGGATTTCCTCTGAAAGATCTGAAAAAAATACTGGCAGCAATAAATGCTACAATGAATAATACTCCTCCGATTACTTCCCATTTCCAGGCTATTATCAATACTCCAATTAATATTAAGACCGGAATGTTATGTATTAGAAAACCGAGCAGTTTCCTGGTTAATGGTTCATTTCCTCCAAAAACATCCAGTGAAAACATCCCCATGAACAGAATTGCGAGGATTGTAAAAATCCGTGGGATCCAATATAAAATTTTTTGATTCATAATTTTCTGTTATAAATTATTATATCAGGTTGCTCAATTCACTTTTTTCTTATTACAGCTTAAAAATACATAAAATAAATGAGTTATAATATTTTTTTCATTCTTCCTCCATTTCCATAAAATGAA
Organism: Bacteroidota bacterium; assembly: GCA_025350595.1. GTDB lineage: Bacteria > Bacteroidota > Bacteroidia > Bacteroidales > VadinHA17 > LD21. The sequence goes on along the minus strand of JANXXP010000014.1, from coordinate 3,290 downwards.
GAATCTTTGGCATCAATTTTGAATATCATATTCCAATTTTTCGGCTATAGAGAATACTATTTTGTAATTAATAATAATAATAAACTAAATATTAATAAAACTTCCATGAACAGATTAAGCAAAAAAGCCATCCTGTTACTTATCGTATTATCAGCAGTTACAGTTAAATCCGAATCCCAGGTTAAATTTATCTGGGGCAAGCAGTTTGGATCTGAAAAAGAGGAATACGTGATGAACCATCTGATTGACAATAAGGGGAATATTTACATTGCCGGTAAAACCGCAGGCACAATAGATAGCAAAAACTTTGGCGATAATGACGGATTTCTAACTAAAATAGACAGCTCTGGCAATACGATATGGACAAAACAATTTGGAACAAACGGAGTTGAAGACGTTCAGTGGTCTGCAATTGACAACAACGAAAATGTTTATATTACAGGATCAACTACCGGTGATTTAGCAGGAAAAAATCATGGTAAAGAAGACATATTCGTTGTAAAGTACACTCCTTCAGGACAAATGGAATGGTCACGACAATTTGGTACCGACAGTATCGATATTGCAAAAGGGATCTGCACTGATAACAGGGGGTATATTTACATATCCGGATTGACCATAGGAAAACTGGGGAAATCTTCTTTTGGTAAAACTGACGGCTTTATTATGAAATTAGATAATAAAGGAAACCAGATATTTACTTCACAATTTGGAACTCCCGGGGACGATCTATGTAATTCAATAACAACAGGAACAGGTTCAGACATTTATGTTTGTGGAACAACCTGGGGAGATCTGGCTGCTAAGAATAAAGGGTTCGTTGATGGGTTTACCGCACAGTTTGATAATAAAGGGACACTAATAAAATCTGTTCAATTCGGGAGTGAAGGATTTGATGTCCCAATGATTATAAAAACAGATGAAAAAGACAATATTTATGTTGGTGGAATGACATCCTGGAATCTGGGCTGTGAACAAATTGGCGAAGGGGATGCTTTTCTTCTGAAGATCAGCAACAAAGGGGGTATTCCATGGATTAAACAGTTCGGTACCACTAAAAACGACGGAGTACGCTCTATTGATCTGAACCCTATATTAGGTGACAATATTTTTATCAGCGGGGTACAAAATTTACCCCCTGCACAGGCAGGCATAAGCATTGTTTTAACTTTGCGAACTCTTCGCCGACTTTACGACCTCCGCGGTTAAAAACTATTATTTTGATAACCCTTTAATTTGTAAAGTCAATCTCAATATTATACTTATCCAGCAGTCCAACCGATCCGGTCAAAGAAAACCTGGCTTTTTTTATCCGGTTTCTTTCCGGATCGATTGAATAATTGACGGAGGAACGGAAGTCCGCTTTTTCTATTATTGTATTTTCAAATGTAGCACCTGAAAAATCGCAGTTATCAAAAACAGAACCGGTCAGATCACACTCTGTAAAATCAGCTTCCTGAAACTGAGAACTTTTAAATGAAGTCTTTATCATCCTGACTTTATAGAAGGAAGTTAGATTGAGTGAACAATTATCAAAACTTACTGACAAACCAAATTCATTACAATCCTCAAAATGGAGACCGAGCATTTTACACTCTCTGAATTTCACATCAGCCAGAGTTGTATTTGTAAGTTTAACCAGACTAAGATTACAGCCAGAAAACTCACACTCCAGGAATCTGATATCGGCAAGCGTTGAATTTGAAAAGTCGCAGTTAATAAATGTACAGCACTCGTATTCACCTTTGGGAAGGGGATTCTTTGTAAAGTTGGATTTGTTAAAAGTTTTATCTTCCATTGTATTACTTTTATTTTAAAATAATGTTTTGATTCCCAGATAAAGCCGTCCCTGAATCCCAGAAAGGGGACTTTATTCTCCAAGTCATTTTTTGGTTCACTTATTCTCCAACGAACTTAATATTTATAACCATAATTTCCGATTTTCCGGTAGTTCTAACCGGTGGTCCCCACAACCTGATTCCACTGGTAACGAAGAATTGCGTATTCCCCTTCTTCAAGTAACCCCAGCTTAGCTCATATACCTTTCTGGTAATCAGATTTATAGGAAATAACTGGCCATTATGGGTATGGCCCGAAAGCTGTACATCAGCCCTGGTTTTGCTTACCTCGCCTATTTCAGTAGGACGGTGATCTAATAAGATAATTGGTAATGAATCTGTTGCTGACCTGAGAAGTTCATTTACTGTTTTTCTTGAAATGAAATGGCTGTCATTCCTCCCTGCCAGATTAAAAGAACTGTCAATAATAACTATGGAGTCGCATAAGACTTTCATCCCGGATTTGCTGAAAAAACTACCTTTATCCTGTCCTGCGTAGTGTTCGTGATTACCGAGTACGGCAAAGACACCATATTTAGTTTTTATACCCCTAAATAGTTCCTCAAACTGATTCAGTTTCCCGTCATTCCTGTCACCTTCAACAATATCGCCTCCGAATACCATAAGATCGGGATTAATTTCTGAAATCCTCATTGTAAAACGCTCCACAAATGAAATACTTACCCCCTCTTTCAGGTGAAAATCAGCAACAAATGCAATTTTCAGATGGTTAATCTTAGATGATTTCCGCGGAACTTCGATACTGTATTCTGAAGTACGGATGGTATTAAAGTTTATTATACCAGCGACAACAACAAAAATCGAAAGGAGTAAAATTGAAGAGAGACTGAATTTTTTAAATCTATAACTACTTATTTTTTCTGAAGTAACAATTTTAAAGAGCCAGTTAATCAAAAGTAAAATATCAAAGACAAGGACCGACAGAAACAGATACAGGTAAAATGGCAATATATATTCTCCTGTTCCTCTTATAATACCCGCAATTGATCCGGCATCACCCTGTGAGAAGAAATTACTTAAAGGATAAACTGATGCTAATAGTATATATATCAGAGAATAATGCAGCTTATAACCCTTGTTGATAAACAGATGCCTGATCCTGAGAAACACATAAATATTGGGAATGATGTAAGCAGAAGTAATTATGGTGTGGAACATGCAGGTTTTATTGAAAAGACCGTACTAAAAATTACCAGCCAAAAATAGTAAAAAGATCCTAATTAAGTGACAATTAAATGGATGACTTCCCTCTTCAATTACCCCATGTTTCAACCGACCTCCACGATCCGCATTCGCAGTCCCGGAAATTGAATTGTCTGCCAGAATGCAGTACCGGATTCTCCTTTATGTTCTGTTTTTGGAATCACTGACCAATCTATGGTCTGAAATGGAATGGCAATATTGCTCATTTTTCTTTATTAGAAAATAAAA
>JANXXP010000341.1 GCA_025350595.1 Bacteroidota bacterium | reverse complement strand
CGTCGGAATTAGCGGAGGTATTGATTCATCTGTTACTTTGGCTCTTGCGGTAAGAGCATTTGGCGCTGAAAACCTATTAGGGATCATGCTTCCTGAGAAAGATTCTAGTCCTGAAAGTCGAATACTGGCACAAAAACTAGCTGACAAGTTTGGCGTAAAGACAATTGTTGAGGATATTAGTTCAGCCCTTCAAGGATTTCAATGTTATTCAAGACGTGATGATGCCGTAAAGCGAGTCATCTCAGATTATAATCCCGAGACCGATAAGATGAAAATAGGAATTCCCATAGAAATCATCAAAAAAAATCTTCCTCCAGTTTTTCACGTTACAGTAGTATATGCAAATGGATCACTTCTAAGTAAAAGATTACCTCTCAATGAATATCTACAGATTGTAGCCGCCTCAAACTTTAAACAACGTTGCCGCATGTCTATGCTCTATTACCATGCTGAAGTACTTCATTTTGCTGTATTAGGAACGCCCAATAAACATGAAGTTGAACAGGGTTTTTTTGTCAAATATGGAGATGGAGGCGCTGATGTAATGCCAATTGGAGGCCTGTACAAGACTCAAGTATATCAACTTGCACGTTACCTTGGAATCCCGGAAGAAATTATTTGCAGAACACCGACAACTGACACCTATTCTGCAGAGCAGACACAAGAGGAATTTTTCTATCAGTTACCTTTTGAAGATATGGATTTACTTTGGTATGGTTGGGAAAACGGTTATCTTGCTCAGGAAGTAGCTCATACTTTGAATTTCACAGAAGAGCTGGTTAATAAATATTTCAAAAATTTTGAGCGAAAACAAAAGACTTCAGAATATTTAAGAATGGCGCCAATAAGAGATTAGTAAAGACTAGTATTGAGGATACACATAAGAAATTAAAATTGCAGAATTATTCATAATTGAAAGTTTGATAATTATGAATAAATCAATCATAGAACCGAACAACTATATTTGCCGGAAGCTTTCAATTTTACAAATACGAGAAATTTTAAATTAACTAAAAACACCACAATGACAATTGATCATATTGGAATTGTTGTTCATAATCTTGAGGAAGGTATCAAACAATGGACAAATTTATTTGGTTATACCCAGAAGTCTGAAGCTGTACTAAATTCCATTCAAAAACTACATGTGGTATTTCTTGCAAAAGCAGACTCTCTTACTGTAAAACTAATATCGCCAGCATCAGACGATTCTCCCATAAGTGTTTTCGCTCTAAAAGGTGGCGGGTTGCACCACCTTTGTTTTAAGTGTGATAATATAGTAGCGCAAGTTCCAGTTCTACAGGAAAATGGAGCCAGACTTATTGTTCCGCCTCAACCGGGCGAAGCCTTTAATAATCACGATGTCGCGTTTCTTCTAGCGCCCAATAATTTGAATATTGAAATAATTGATACAAACGAGAAAATTGGCTGGAACTGCTAAAATAATCCATACAAGCCTGGCAAACAACGCAATAAAAAATACCCATCAATTTTATTGAATATATGAATGTTTACGATTATTTATTTGAAAACTCTTTTAATCTTGAAAAAGTTTTAGTTCTTGGATTAAAGGATTCAAAGTCTTTCAAATCTATTTCTGAAGAATGTTCTAAACTGGCATATTATCTAAGAAATAAAATAGGTCAGGATCAAAAAGTATTATTGGTGGCGAACAATAGTACATTTTTTATCGTAGCATATTTGGGGATATTGAAGTCGGGCAATATATGCGTCCCGTTGAATCCAGGAATTGAACCAGATGGTTTCAAATTTATCTTGGAAAAAACAAATTCACAAATTGGTTTTTTTTCAGAAATTACACTTAACCGGCTTAGGCCAAATATGGACCACATTTCTGAGGATATGCTATTAGAAATAATACGAAACGAACATAATTACATAACTTATGAGCCCCAATTTAACGGAAACAAAATGGCTGAAATTCTTTTCACATCTGGATCTACAGCTTTACCCAAAGGTGTAATGCTGTCTCATAATAACATTATCGCAAATACTGACTCAATTATACAATATCTTGGATTAAATAAAACCGATATCATGATGGTCGTATTACCGTTTTACTATTGTTACGGACTGTCATTACTTCATACACATATCCGGGTAGGTGGCTCCTTGGTTTTGAATAATAATTTTATTTTCCTGGGATCGACTATTAATGATCTAAATAAATACTGTTGTAGCGGCTTTGCAGGTGTCCCCAGTCATTTCCAGATTATGCTTAGAAAATCTGATCTATTTAAAAATTCAAAGTTTCCGAACCTCCGTTACGTAACTCAGGCAGGGGGTAAGCTTCATAATACTTTTATAAATGAATTTACCGAAAGCTTCCCTGAAATTCAGTTTTTTGTGATGTATGGTCAAACCGAGGCGACATCCAGGCTCTCCTATCTTCCACCTTCGATGCTAAAAGAAAAGTCAGGTTCCCTAGGAAAAGGAATACCCGGTGTAGAATTAAAGGTTGTGGATGACCAGGGTTGTTCGATTACGCCAGGCGATACCGGAGAGATTTTGGCCCGTGGAATGAATTTGATGTTGGGTTATTATGAAGATCCGGAATCGACTGCTAAAACGATCAGGAATGGCTGGCTCTATACAGG
>JANXXP010000326.1 GCA_025350595.1 Bacteroidota bacterium | reverse complement strand
GGCCGAGAGTTTTCTGATCGATTGTACCAAGTATATACCTGTTGCCGGACACAGAATAGTTAGTTGTTATATATTGAAGTTGGTCATTGTTTTTAATATAATTTGCTGTAACGCCTAGCTTCAGATTATTTACGGGACGATATGAAATGCCAGGTTGAATCTGATAAATTTCTGCGGAATTATTGCTTCGTGACTCATAACTATAAAGAAGGCTGGCGGTTACTTTTTTTGCCTGATCAGTCAGAAGGTTACCAAATGCAGTAATTGAATACGGAGTTATCATATCGTAACCTCCTCTCAGTATTTTGGTATCAAGTGTTTTAGAATGATAAATGAGGTTTGCGGCAAAACTCCACTGATTTTTAAATTCTGATGTAAATGAAAGATGCGCCCCCGATCCAAGATATTCACTGTTAAAGTCCCAGGTATTAAACTGTTCGAGACTGATGTTGTAGGTTCTGAATATTGAAACAGGCTGATTAATAAGATATGAAACCACGTTCTCCTGATTGATCTCATCAGCAGTATTCATGTAACCGAGGTCGTTCAATTCAAGTCCCGGAGAGAGCCAGGTGGCACCAGTTGAATATCTCCAGAATCCTTTAGACCCTTTTCCTATCATAAATTTACCTCCATAGCCGCTAAGATGTGTTGCGGTTGTGTCGTAATTCAGATAGAAAGCACCGGGCCTCTGATAATAACGTGCCGATGATTCCTGAAGGGAGGCAATTGCGCTTTTGCTTCCATTAATATAACTTCCGATTAACCTTGCATCTATGTAAAACTCTTTATCCTTCCAGTGATGCAATAAATCCAACCCTCCTGTATAAGCGTCACTGCTTAGCGACTCAAGGTTTTTGTTATCGATTACACGATTTGTTGATGTAATTATCCCACCAATTACTGTGTTACCTGCCTTATAGCCTTTCTGTATACGTCCGACAGTATAACTTGTGAGTGGTTCAACTATCTGAGTGCTTCTGTTCCCGTCTTTATTACTGAGGCTTGCAAATTCATTTGCTGTTACACTTTGAATAATTCCAATTGATAGTCCTTTTGATGTTGTACCGCTTAATTTCACAGCACTCAGAATGGAGGTCTTGTCAGGTGACTTAACAAAAAGATTGTCATTAGGTGTAATGGGCCGGGAAGGAGCATGGCCTATTCGTCTTGAATAGAAAAGGCTTTGATTATCGAATTTATAATCAAAGATAGTTAATCCTTCAAGGAAGAAAGGTCTTTTCTCCTCATAAAACGTTTCAAATGCTGTCAGATTCATTACTGATGGATCGGATTCCACCTGTCCGAAATCAGGGTTAACAGTCAGATCGACAGTGAAGTTTGTTGAAATCCCGATCTTTGCATCCAGCCCCACATTGCCTCCCCAGGTTCTTCCATTAGCAGCGAACGGATTAACAGGGTCTTTTTTCATCGTTCGGAGGTCACCCAGAGTATAGGGCATTATTTCAAGCCGGTGTGATTTTTTTAAGCCTTTTATGCCTCGTAACTCTCCAAAATTATATAGCATTCCGGGACCCGTTTTGCTCTGAATCTCCCAGTCACTCTCCTCCTGAAACCTGGAAATCCAACGCCAGACATGCATTCCCCAAACCTGGTCATCCTGACCGCTATACCTCAGCTGATTCAGTGGAATTTCATACTCAGCCACCCATGCAGAATCTTCTAATCCGGTTTTTCCCTTCCATACAGGGTTCCAGTTGAAATCCCAGTTTGCAGGATTGAACAGCACCAGATCAACCTTCTGGCCCCATGCTGTCATAGAAAATTCAAAGCCCGTGCGGTAATCACGATAACTGTCAAAGTTAACACCTATAATATCCCCAACCAGCTCATCACGTGCTCCTGCTAACCTTAGAATTTTGCCTGGTTCACCATCATATGCACGAAAAGCCACATAAAGATTCTTATCATCATACTGAATGTTAAGTTCGGTTGGATAGGTTGGTTTTGCCCCTTCCTTAGGGATCCATTGAGTAAAATTTCCGGCCCATGTTCCATTTTTCCAGCAGTCGTCATTAAGTTTACCATCTATTACCGGTCGTGCTGCAGTAAGCCTGGTAGTGGTATAAACAGGTTGTTTAGGTGAGTTTTTGCTTGCAACAGTATCTTTCTGTGTAGTGGAACCCTGTGCTGAAGTGAATGATATAAATGAAGAAGAAATAAGAATATAAAAAACAAAAAAAGTTTTTGGAAGGATAAATGATCGTTTCATTTTAACAGGTAAAGGTAGATTTATAAAGAAATTTTGTCCAAATTTATAAGAATAACTTTGAATAGAATATGTTTTAAAAAATTAATCTTCCTATATTCGGCATGAATTGAATTGCCACAGTATTTAAAATAGTAATCCCCTTAAACCAATGAAAAAGATCTTATTATCACTCATTTTTCTTTATTCAATCAGTTCATTATTAATAGGACAAACACAAGCCGGGCTGCAAAAAGATATACTAATTTCAACGGGGACTTCAAACGTTGATCTGGTTTATAAGGTAAACGGAAGGGATGGAAGGCTCTATCAATCATATATTGGCGCTAAACTGGGAAATTTATTAAGCCTCAATCAAATCAGGGATGCAGGACATCTGGCCTATGCAACTTTTGGAACTGATAATCTTTTTGAACCGGCAATCAGAATGACTCATAACGACGGTAATCCATCTCTTGAACTTAAGTATGTGAGTCACAATGTTGAAAAACCAAATGCCAACATAACCATAACCCATATACTTTTGAAAGATCCTGAATATCCTGTTGAAGTTACACTTAATATCAAATCCTTTTCTGCAGAAGATGTTATTGAGCAATGGGTTGAGATTGTTCAGAAAGAAGCAAAACCACTTACAATATATAATTATGCCTCATCAATGCTGCATTTTGATGCCAGTAAATACTGGTTAACACAATTTCATGGAGATTGGGCCGAAGAAATGAAAATGCAGGAGAACGAACTTACCAGTGGAATCAAAATTTTAGACACTAAGCTGGGTACACGGGCCCACATGTATCAAACACCGGTGTTCTTTCTCTCCCTCAATGAAAAATCGGACGAGAATAATGGCGAACTGATTGCCGGCACACTTGGATGGTCAGGTAATTTTCAGTTTCTTTTCGAAGTAGATGAAAAGAACTCACTTCGGGTTATATCGGGGATTAATCCTTTTGCTTCGGAATATACACTTCAACCAGGGAAAGTTTTTAAAACTCCTTCATTTATTTTTACTTATTCTAACCAGGGAAAAGGGCTCGCAAGCCGCAATCTGCATCATTGGGCTACCAGCTATGGAATACTGGATGGTAACGGACCCCGAATGTTACTTTTGAATAACTGGGAAACTACCTATTTCAAATTTGATGAACCAAAGCTTAACGGCTTGCTTGATGACACCAAAAAAATGGGTCTTGATGTGTTCCTTCTTGATGACGGCTGGTTCGCAAATAAATATCCCAGGAATGATGACAAAGCAGGACTTGGCGACTGGCAGGAGAATAAGACAAAACTACCTGACGGTCTGGGATATCTGGTAAAAGAAGCAGATAAAAGGGGCGTTAAATTCGGAATCTGGATAGAGCCTGAAATGGTTAATCCCAAAAGTGAATTGTATGAGTCCCACCCCGACTGGATACTGAAACTTCCAAACAGACCCGAACACTATTATAGAAATCAGTTGGTACTCGATCTGACTAATCCAAAGGTTCAGGAATTTGTTTATAATACTGTGGATGGGATGCTTACCAAAAATCCGGGGATTGCCTTTATTAAGTGGGACTGTAACAGGATGATGACGAATGCATACTCAGTATATCTTAAGGACAAACAATCGCAGCTATATATTGATTACGTGAACAACCTTTATAACGTACTTGACAGGCTGCGTCAGAAATACCCTCATCTTCCAATAATGCTCTGTTCAGGAGGAGGAGGAAGGGTTGATTACGGAGCACTTCGATATTTCACCGATTTCTGGGCTAGCGATGATACTGATCCTCTTGAAAGGATTTATATTCAATGGGGTTACTCATATTTCTTCCCATCTGTTTCCGTCTGCAATCATATAACATCATGGGGAAAACAGTCTCTCAAATTTAAGACCGATGTAGCGATGATGGGGAAAATGGGTTATGACATTCCGGTTAATGAACTTACTGAAAAAGAATTAAAATTCAGTCAGGATGCAATTGCTAATTATAAAAGGCTCAGCGATATAATCTGGCACGGCGATCTATACAGGCTGGCATCGCCTTACGAAGGAAACAGAGCTGTTCTAATGTATGTCAACAGTGCAAAAAACAAAGCTGTTCTTTTCGCGTATACGCTAAATGCCAGATACGGAGAATCATTTAACCGAATCAGGTTACAAGGACTTGATCCGGCAAAAACCTATAAAATCCAGGAAATAAATGTGCCAACCGAAGGGAAACATACAGGCGGTTCAGAAAGTGGCAAAACGTATTCCGGTGATTACCTGATGAAGATAGGGTTAAATGCTGGTTCCTCAACAGCACTTACGAGTAATGTATTTGAGATAACTGAGTAATATTTGTTGATAATAGAACCTAAACTTCCAGGCAGCTAATTAATATCTGGTTCAAGAGTAGGAAGAATCACTTCTGCTTTATCAGAAACAATTCCCAACCTGATATAAACAGGCCATACATCTTTTTTCAGTTCGGGAAGTTTTCTTAAGAAAAACAGGGCTCCTAAAATAGTCGCAGCACCTCCGGTAAATATTGTCCATGGTGTGCCTATTACTTTTGCCAGCCATCCGGCAATCAGACTTCCAAACGGAGCTGTACCCATTAGCGCCATAGAATAAAAGCCCATTACCCTTCCTCGTTTATCGTCATCTGTTATTGTCTGAATTATGATATTGCTTGCTGCAGCCTGCATCATCATTCCCAGTCCAATAAACACCATTAGTACAAGTGAAAGTGAAAATACTTTAGAAAATGATAAAATGATAAGTCCGGTTCCGAAAAGGAGTGCAGAAGCCGGTACAATACTACCGAGTTTAATAACGGTCTTACGTGATGCAAGATAGAGAGCTCCTGACAATGCTCCGAATCCTGCTGCCCCCATCAGAAAACCGAAAGTGTGTGATCCACCATGCAGGATCTCCTTTGCAAATACAGGCATCAGTACTGAGTAGGACATTCCCATAAGGCTGGAAATACCCAACATAATAATGAGATGTTTGATAGGCTGAAAACCAAATGTATATATCCATCCGTCTATAAGTTCTTTAAGTATACGTGTACTCTTTTCTTTTACTGATTTCACTTTCAGCTTCATCATCATCAGGGAAATAATTACAAATACATAGCTGACAGCATTAAGAAGGAAACAGAAACCTTCACTGGTAGAAGCAAGCATGATACCTGCAATTGACGGACCGATAAGACGAGCACCATTAAACATCAATGAATTAAGAGCAATAGCATTACCAAGGTCCTGCTTCTTTTCAACCATATCTATTACAAATGAATGCCGTGCAGGGACATCAAAGGCATTGACACAACCAAGACCTATACTAAGTAATACAATTTGCCATACCTGAATCGTGCCAGACAGACAAAGCCATGTAAGGATTATTGCCTGAATCATTGAAAGAACCTGAGTAAAAAGAAGAACCCGGTACCTGTTCCACCTGTCAGTAAGCACTCCTGCGAATGGTGAAAGTAAAAATGTTGGTATCTGGCCGGCAAATCCGACTGCTCCCAGAAGAAATACCGAACCTGTTATATGGTAAACAAGCCAGGGCATTGCAATACGCTGCATCCATGTTCCGATCAGCGATATACTTTGTCCGCTGAAAAACAGTCTGTAATTCCGGTATTGAAGTGAACGGAATATTACTTTGGTTCTGCTGTTTTTATTTGAGTAATGAGTCACTGGTTATATCTGAAATTCAATCAATCTGCCACCAAAAATAGTCTCTTTTATAATATCCTTATCAATTCCTGTATTTAAAATATTTACCTCTGGTTTCACGGATTAACACGGAAAAAACATGGAATTACTTTACAAGGACTTAACCGGAAGAATAGTCGATTGTGCTATTTTTGGTTCATAAATCATCAGGTCCCGGCCTATTGGAATCTGCTTATGAAGAATGCCTGCAATATGCATTAAAAGTTTGTGGACTTAAAACATTGAAACAAGTTCCTATGCCTTTGATTTATAAGCAAAAGAAACTTGATATCGGCTACCTGATCGATTTATTGGTTGAGGATAAAGTTGTAATTGAAGCTAAATCAGTTGATGTTTTAAATCCTGTTCATCAGGCGCAGAAAATGACTTATCTTAAACTTTCCGGATGCAGAGTCGGGCTTCTGATAAACTTTAATATTCAATTCCTTAAAGAGGGAATGAGGCGGGTTATTTTATAATAATTAACCACGGATTTCACGGAGGACATGGATAAAGCACGGATTGAAAATTCAGTGTCTAACTGTGCAATCCGTGTTTAATCTGTATTTATCCGTGTCAATCCGCGTAATCCATGGTTAAAAAAAATTATTTTTTTACCAGAGCTACATCCAAAACTACAAATGAATCGGGTTTCATAGCTCTCCTTGGACGGGGATTATCAGCAGTTGCAGCCGGAGCTGCAATATATTCAGCACCCGGAAGATAGATGTGATGAGTTTTGGTATCAACAGCAAGAGTTCTTGAACCCTGTTGAGTAGGTACATTTTCAAGAACTTTGAAACTGTCCTTATTTAATTCCTGAACGACTGTCATTGTTCCTTCACCATTAGAACTATAAGCTCTTTTCATGCCCGGGTCGAATTTTACTCCGTCGCATCCATCACCAATTGGCAAAGTTGTAACAATATGACCATCAATTGCATCAACAACAACCATTAATTTATTGCTGCATACTGCAAACAAACGATGAGTTTCATTATCAAGTGCAAGTCCGCTGGCTTCTTCTCCCGGAGCTATCGGCCATGATTTCTCAACTTTCAGTGTTTTAACATCAATAACAGAAATAATGCTCTTGTCTTCAATATTTACATATATTTTCCCCTTTCCGTCAGATACCGGAAACTCTGGTTTTCCCTCGAGAGCAATAGTTCCCACTACCGTATTGGTAGAAGCATCAATTACTGTTGAATTTGACGAGCCTCCATTAAAAGTAAATACCTTGTTCGAGAACTGGTCGTACATTATCGCATCGGGATTTTTTCCAGTTGTTGGTACATCTGCAATAACAGCAAGAGTTTTAAAATCTATAACCTTAACAGAAGCGTTCCGGCCTACACTTATAAATGCTTTATTCTGTTCCGGGGCCAAAGCAATCCCATGAACTCCTGGTGTTTCATTTATTGTTGCCAGATACTTGCCGGTTTTAAGATCAGCAACTACAACTACTGTTGAATGTGAAACAAAAAGTCTCGAGCCTGCTTCATCAACAGACAGATAATCCCAGCCCCCATCCCCTGGTAAATGAATTTTATTTACTATGCTATACTCCGATGGTGCATTTTGTCCATGGAGGTTTAATCCTGTGAAAAGGATTAAAAGAAAGCTTACAAGTGCTAATGATTTTTTCATTTTATATAAATTATCAGGTTAAAAACGAATTGTTATAAAATTAGACAATTTGATTAACAAAATTATTCCCCTAAAATTAAATAATACGCAAAATAACCAGGATTGCAATGGTTAAGATTGTAAGAGATGAAACTCCAACCGGAAACCAGACGGGTGCTATCCAAGGTCTGGGAATAAGGAAAAGTACATCAATAGTCGTTAGCGTTGGCGGCCATTTTATTAAAATATAAAGGGACAAATAATAGAACAGATCCCAGAAGGCAAATGTCCAAAGAAAGAACACCCCTTTTTCCGTCAATGTTGTTCCGGCAAGTAAAGCAATGATAACCAGCATAACAATAGTTGCTGCTTCCCTCGTCATTTCGATATTGATATATCTCTTGGGAAACTTTCCAATTGATACCTTGTTAGAATCTGAATCAAGAAGTCCAAGGACTTTTCTCAGGTATACAACAACCACACCTTCAAGATGTGCCATTGCTATTCCAAAAATTGCCAGTAAAAAGAGTTTCATTATCATATCAAATAAAATTTTCCCGGGTTACCTGTATTTCGACACAAATGAATTCACCTCATCACAGAACAATTTTTTGTCCTGTAATATCATGTTATGTCCACTGTAATTTGAAATAACGAACCTCTTATCAGTTGAACTAATCCTGTTATAAAAATCCTGACCTAAAGGAAGGGGACAAGTGAAATCATATTTCCCCCAAAGCACCAGTACCGGAACTGTAACCTTATAAAGCTCGGATGAAAATTGTGCTTTTGACAACTCTTTATTAAAAATTAAATCTTCTGAATACAGTAGGTTTACAACCAGCGAAGAAAGGGGAATATTATCTTTAATTGCATATTTCAATACCAGTGAAACAGCATTTACCGGCTTTATACTATCTATGTAGTTTTCTGCCTCAGTTGAGTATTTTTCCAACTGCTGGGATTCTTCGAGACTAAAATTGCCAGGATGGGAATTGCAATATGCAATTATAGGTTCCCATTTATCAACATTTTTCTTTTGTGAAATCTGTCTTATACCTGTACTAAGCAACATCTGTCGGGTAAGTGTATCATTCAATGGATAATTATGACTTCCATCCACGTCTATCAATCCTTTTACCATCTTTTGACAATCGGGTCTGGTCATGAAGTCTGCAGCAATGAGTCCCCCAAAGCTATGTACTACCAGGAATAAACTTATATTATCCCCATATCTGAACTTAAGAATCCCGATAACCTTTTTCAGATCTTCAACCATTTGGTCAAGATTTAGATTCCTCCCATTAATATTACCCTGAGATGCCCCTGCATTTCTTTGATCCCAGTATACCGTTGCATATTTGTCGCCAAGAAATCGGCCAATATAATCTGTGTCATAAAAATATGAGCTTACCCCGGGACCGCCATGAATAAATAAAATGAAAGCAGAGGTGACTGTATTTCCATTAACCAATACCCGCATTGAAGCTCCTGCGTTATCGACATAGAATACATCTGATACCTTTTCAGCAAAAGAAATTTTTTCTTTCTGACATCCCGATATCAGAAGTAAAAAACATAAGAACATTGCTTTTCTCATATCAGTTTTTATTAAGCCTCCAGGGCATATATCTGATTCCCAGTTCCAGAACAGGCCTGAAATAAATTGTACTGTTATATGGGAACATTGAAATAAAATTCATCTTTGCGATTGCCAAAAACGGTATTTTCTTTTTCTGATAAAGATCAATTCCAAAGCCTCCCCCGATTGTAAGCATGGCATAGCTGTATCCTGCCAGTTTCGCAATGGAAATCTCACCTGAATCGCTCATCCTGTATGTTGTTCCTCCCAGAAATGTCCTGCTATACCCCGGACCAAAAGAAAATTCGGAAATAATTCCATTCTTATTGGTCCTTCTGATTTCCCACTCTGCAGTGAGATAAACATTATCATGAAAATCAGGGTGATGATACCAGTTTACATTCCCAGAAATAAAGTGAGCTTTAATGACCTGTTTGCCTGTTGTTTGCTCATTTGATCTTTGAAGCTTTGACAAATGCACCGGGAATTCAATACCTGCACTTACACCCGGATAAATCAGTGAGCTCAGGTATGAAAACTTCAGGTTATAATGATTTGTGGGTAGTTTTGTAATTGAGTCCTCCTGTGCATGACACAAAGAATAATTTAAAATGATTAATATGAAGAATCCTTTATTCAACATATACTCTGGAACCCAATGTAATAAATCCTGCTAATTTACTTATTTTTTGTGTTACTTTGTGATGAACTTATCGTCAGTTAACCGGAACAGAAAATAGGCTGATAAATTATGATTAAAACAATATTTCTGGTAGGTACAGGTGGATTTTTTGGAAGTGTTTCCAGATTTCTTGCTTCACGCTTTATGCAGAACTACTTTCCATCTGCCTTTCCTTTCGGAACCTTTTTTGTAAATATAACGGGATGTTTTTTTATAGGTTTAATATACGGTTTTTCTGAAAGGAGCTCATTGCTAACCTCAAACTGGAAACTGTTTCTGGCGGTTGGTTTTTGCGGTGGATTTACCACGTTCTCCACCTTTGCAAATGAGAACCTTGCCCTGCTTAGAGACGGTGAGTTCTTTCATTTCATACTTTACACCTCTCTAAGTGTTTTTTTAGGTATTGCAGCGACTTTCATTGGAGTTTTAATAACCAAAATATCATAGAATCATGAAACCCGGGGACAAAGCCAGTCGGTTAAGGATTTATATCAGTTCAACTGATAAATTCAATCACAAACCATTGTATGAAGTTATTGTATATGCTGCAAGAAGTTTTGGAATAACCGGAGCGACAGTGTTGAGGGGGATCATGGGTTATGGGGCTAGCAGCGAGGTTTATAGTGACAAACTTTGGGAAATCTCTGAAAAACTTCCTTTAGTTGTTGAAATAATTGATGAATCATCTAAAATCGATTCTTTTATAGAATCTATGAAACCATATATCGATCAAAGCGGCAAAGGACATATCATCACTGTAGATGAAACTACTGTAGTGATGCATAAAACCGGAAAAAGGAAGGAGATTTGAAAATCAACCTAACATTCTTATAGCCTGATATCCAAAATAAAGTCCAAAACAACCAAGTACAACACCAAGACTTTTAATAAATAAAGAGATTAATTTAACATTTATATGGTGTCTGAAACGGACCAGGAGGAAAGCCATAAGAAAGAACCACAACATGCTGCCAAGTGAAAGAAATAATGCATAGAATAAGCTTATTACCAAATGAAAAGATTCAGGATAGATTGTCTGGTCAGGTTGGTGGTCTCTGTTTTTGCCAATCTGCATATTCTCAAATTTCTTAATCGATAACATATTTGAATTATCTGCTTTTACACCACCTATACTACTGATCTCCTTTAAGTTTTCATCCATTTTACCTGCCAGACCTCCTGTGTGAAAACCCATTGATGCCACCAAAGAAATTACTAAAAAGGAAGAAGTAAGTACTCCTATAAATAATGTCGGATTAAGTAAGTTTATCATAAACCCTGTGTAAAATGCTCCCTTTTCACGTTTTTCAATTTTTTCAGCGATATGGCTTTTATCTTCCAGATGTTCAATATCAATTTTTGTCTTTATTATCTTGTATCCCAGGTAGAAAAAAAATATTGCACCAATTAAAAATATATATGGAATTACAGGTTTATATAAAGAATAAAGTTTAGTTAAGCCATATACTGCAACAAAAACATAGCTGAAATCAGCAATAGAAGCACCTAAACTAATAAGGTTGCAGTAACGCAATCTTCCTTTAAGGGCGCTTGAGGTAATCAGAATACTTATTGGCCCTGCGATAGGCATGGAAATAATAAACCCGGCTATTAAGCCTGCAATAGATATGGTTAAAATACTTTCAAACATGAAAAACTAATTATTGTTACAGATGATTCAAGACCAAGATTTCTTCATATTATTTGTCGTCTTACTTATCTGACTAAAGGCAAAAATACTCATTCAAATCAATCACCAAACTGATTATAGTACTTTTTCTTTAACCAAAATGCCACATTTACCAGTGCGATCATTACAGGAACTTCAACTAAGGGCCCGATTACAGCCGTATTGGTTGGCGCTCCGAAATATTCCGGCAAAATTGCAATAAAAACCTAGGCATATACCGGGAAGAGCAGAACCTGGAAGATCGAATTGAATGCAACCAGTCCTGCACAATACTCAGGATCTCCTTTAGCAAGGTCATTCCATACTATAATCCCGTTCCATAATATGGACTTTCCTACCCGATAATTCAAAAACCTCATGCGGACAGACTTTTATACACATTCCGCAGCCATTACACGTTGACTCGCACAATTCAAGAGTAACAACATCAGGCAGATATATAAGTTCTTTCAAATTTTTATTAAATTAATTTTCCAATGATCTGTAAAATAATCCCGATACCGGCAAACCCGATTTGAACAGGGAGTGAGAATTTCATTTCCTTCTGTCATGTTCAGTAAAAGTAATAGAAGAAAGACCAGCAGCCCTGAGAAAAAACCTTTTAAAGCAAAAGGTCTGCCCGGAAGATAAGGTAGAAAAATCGGGGCAATTACTATACCTGCGATATAAGCCAGAAACACGTTCAGGTTAAAAAAGCATTCTTCATCAATCAACAATTTGAAAGTTTCTAAAGTTTTTTTATGATTTCAGTTTCATACAGGCTGTAAAATTCATCACGAATATCATTTCTGATTCTGTAGAACTCATTGATAACTTCAGTGTAATTTCCCTTTGTTTCTGAAGGATCCTCAAATCCCATGTGGAGTCTGTTTCTTACTTTTCCGGTAAAAACCGGACACATTTCATTCGCCTGGTCGCAAACTGTAATCACATAATCCCATTCCTCAGCAAGATAACGATCAACATTTTCAGGTCTGTTATGGCTGATGTCTATACCAGCCTTCTTCATCACATCAACAGCCATTTGATTTACTTTACGGGCAGGTTGGGTTCCGGCTGAAAATACCTGTAAGCGTTTATCGAAAGATTGAAGGAAGCCCTGTGCCATCTGACTGCGGCAACTATTTCCTGTACATAAGATCAGTATCTTCATATATTTTGATTTTGTTAACATTCAAATATTACCGGGATATTTATTTCATTCATAAAATTTTCCGACATTTTCTTCAACTCCCTGATTTTCTCAAGGTTCAAACAATAGCAGGTCTTCACTCCCTCCGTTGTTCCTGTAATAAGTCCGGCATCTTTTAGTTCTTTAAGATGTTGATTGACAGTTGTTCTTCCAAGAGGCAGTTCCTCAGCCAGATCTCCCGTAATGCAGGTTTTGGCTTCTACAAGATATTTCAGAATCGCTAGCCTGGCGGGATGTCCCAAAGCCTTATACAATTCAGCGCAATCCTGTAGTTGTTTACTGAATAATTCCTGTTTTGAGTATGCCATTGTAAATAATATTATGACGTATAAATACGTTAATATTTTTTATAAATATTCAACAGGAAAATTGTATGTGTTTTAAAGTAGTCCTGAAAGAATATGTTTTAGCGCTTAATCACTTTTTCGCATGGGCAGGGAACAGCTTTTATCTTTTTATATTTATGCTGAGAAGCACAGCCGGCCAGAAATACTAATACCAGGAGCGATATAATTAAACCTTTGAAGTAATTTACTTTGAATCTGATGAAATAATTCAATCCTTTTGAAACCATTTAGTTAAGTTTTTTAAGTCTTCTGCAAATCTGACCACTATTCCTTAACGCAGCGGACTGAATATTTATTCGATTTTTCGGTACCTTTAATATCAGCAATATCTTCCTTCCTGGAAATATCAATAATTGGCATCTCGCTTATCATCAAATAGCTAAAATATTCCGAATTATCTTTTCCGTATTCTGTTGAGGTCCAGTAGTAGCAGCTCTCATCCATTTCAGAAAAAGTTCCCTCATTATCCTGCATTCCGCCAAATTGAATTCCAAAAGAAGTCGGATCTGAGGGTACTTTCCCCCAGTTTTCATTCTGTTCAAAATGATTAGCCAGGGAACGAAATTGGGCCCCTGATGGAAGATGCCATCCAACCGGACAAACACTCATTGCAGTTTTCCAGTCGTATAATACGCCGTAAACCTGAATATTATTTGAATCATTATCAAAATAAAAGGCGCCCGCTTTTGGTTTAAATTTAAGGTTCTCAGCCATCCATGTCGTACCATCAACAGTAACTGTCTTGTAAATATTACCATCCCTTTTATCAACCAGTTTTCCCTGACCGGATAAACTTGCAAAAAAAACTAAAAAAATTAAGGCAGATAAACTTTTCTTCATATTCGCTTTGTTTTCATATAATAGATCCAAGGAAACACGTATGTTCTATATCTGAATTTCATACCCCTTTCACTAACAAAATGCAAAAATATAGTATGCATCAATATTAAACAGTTGAAAAGTACAAATGTTATTAACCAACAACGCCATTTAATTAAGAATGTTGTAGTAATGATTTATCCTATAATTTATAAGTTGAAGACAAAATTTAAGATTGATGATATAGTTTTTGTTCGAATATCGATTAATTAAAAACAATAAAGTTATCAGGAGTGTTCATGCACAAATCGCATGCTGCTGTCACAGATGTATTATTATAAGTATTTCCGCAAACAGGACATACAAACCATCCCGCGGGAATGGCTATTTCCCCCTGGCTGTTAAGAGAGGTAAGAGCATCAGAATTAAATTCGAGGTGTTTTTTTTCAGTACTATATGCTCTCGTAAATGTCTTTACTCCTTCAGCACATCTTTCTTTTTTTGCTGTTCCAATAAAACCCGGATACAAGGTTTCAACCTCGTACTTCTCACCTTTTATTGCAGATGCGAGGTTCTCTTTAGTTGACAAAACTTCAAATTTACCAAGCTGGAGTTCAACCGCTTTTTCTCCAAGTTTTTGAAGTACATTAATATCATTTGCAGCATGGATAGCTTCAGATTTTGAAATTGCTGTAAACATTATCGCAACGGTATCAAATCCTTCTGCCTTGGCTTTTTCGGCAAAAGCTGCATATTTTGCACTTGCTGTTGACTCTCCAATACAGTCTGACTTCAGGTTTTCGATAGTTTTAACCGGCTTTGGGTGACAAGCAACTATCAGTCCAAGGAATATTGTAAACAATACTATTCGTGGAAGTGTTCTCATATGAATAAGTTTATTTTATTGTTCAAAGTTAGTGGACCCATTCAAATATAATACTTAAGGATGAATAAAAATAATTAACTTTGCACGCTTTAAAACTGGAGTTTAAATCAGGATACAATGTCAGATAAAAAAGACCTGAAACCTTACGGTGAAAAACAAATTACTTTCGATAAGAGGTATCTGCAGATGGCTCTGATATGGGCTCAGAATTCATACTGCATAAGAAGGCAGGTGGGGGCACTGATAGTAAAAGGTAAGATGATAATTTCCGATGGCTATAACGGAACTCCCTCGGGTTTTGAAAATGTATGTGAGGATGAAAACAATGTCACGAAACCTTATGTTCTTCACGCCGAAGCAAATGCAATTACCAAGGTAGCTAAATCGAATAACTCAAGCGAAGACTCCACACTTTATGTTACAACCTCTCCCTGCATGGAGTGTTCCAAACTTATTATTCAGGCAGGTATCAGCAGGGTTGTTTACTGCAACCGTTATCATAATACCGATGGACTCGACTTATTGAAACGCGCTGGAATAGAATTAGTATTTATTGATCCCGAAAAAAACATTTATGAACTACAATAATCCAAAAAGATCTGTTTTCCTGCCGGTCATGCTTGCACTGGCTCTTATTGCCGGCATTTTAATAGGAAGATATCTTCCCCGTCAGGATTACTCTCCTCAACATTCCAGCATCCGATCGAGAAATGATAAACTGAACAGCATCCTTAACATTATTGAATCGAATTATGTTGATTCCGTTAACAGGAATGATCTGGTTGAAACTGCTATTCCGGCAATTCTTAAGAAGCTTGATCCCCATTCTGTTTATATTCCTGCCAAAGACCTTGCCCATGCAAATGAACCACTTATGGGTAACTTTGACGGTATTGGTATTTCATTCAACATGCTTACCGATACGATCCTGGTAATAAGCACTATCCCTGGTGGTCCTTCTGAAAAACTGGGCTTGCTTCCCGGAGATAAAATATTATATGTAAATGATTCCCTTGTAGCCGGCAAACATTTCGCCGACGAAAAGGTGATGGGTATGCTAAAAGGTCCAAGGGGGACCGTTGTAAAAATCAAAATCCTGCGAAGCGGTCAAAAAGAACTTCTCCCTTTCGAGATTACCCGTGATAAAATTCCATTATACAGTGTTGATGTCGATTATATGGTGAACAGCAATACCGGATATATCAAGATAAACACTTTTGCAATGACAACCTTCGATGAGTTCATGAAAGGGCTCAGGGAACTGAAAGGTCAGGGAATGACAAATCTTATCCTCGATCTTCGGGCCAATTCCGGAGGTATTATGGAAGCAGCTATTCAGATAGCAAATCAATTCCTGAAAGAGGGAGAACTTATCGTTTATACAAAGGGACGTGCCCAGCCCCGAAATGAAGCAAGAGCTACAGGCAAAGGAGAATTTGAAACAGGAAATCTTGTTGTTCTTATTGATGAATGGAGTGCTTCGGCAAGTGAAATACTCGCTGGTGCACTTCAGGATAACGACCGCGGAACTATCATTGGACGGCGATCATTTGGTAAGGGATTGGTTCAGGAACCTATCCCATTTGCTGACGGTTCGGGAATGCGATTAACCATAGCCCGTTATTACACACCAACGGGAAGATCAATTCAGAAATCATATTCCGAAGGATTTGACAAATATTTCGCAGATCTTAATACCCGTTACACACATGGCGAATTTGAAGTTTCTGACAGTATTCATTTTGCCGACTCCCTTAAGTTTACTACTCCCGGCGGGAAAATAGTTTATGGAGGAGGGGGCATTATGCCCGATAAATTTGTACCTGTTGACACTAATGGAATATCTCCCTATTTCCTTAAGGTAAGATCCATTATTTACAGGTTCGCCTTAAAATATACAGAAACCAATCGAGAGATTTTGAAAAAATATACCGAAAGCGGTGAGATGGAAAAGTACCTCAACAAGCAGGCCCTTCTAGATCAGTTCGTACAATTTGCGACCTCAAACGGTATCAAAAAGGATCCTGCAGGACTTAAAATCTCAGGAGACATAATTCATACACAGCTTAAAGCTTATATAGCCCGAAATATCCTTGACAATAAAGGTTTTTATCCGATTTGGGAAGAGATAGATACTACTCTTAAATACGCGATTGAATTTCTGAAGAAATAAAATCACTTACAATCTTAACCGAGAGATCTTCTTCTTCAATAAATCCTATATGTCCTGAGTTTTTGAGGAAGTCATCGACAAAAAAAATCTGCGTACGTCCTCGTTTGCATCGACTCCAATCACTAACTGATCTCCCGACTCAACCACTCCACCACCTCCTTGCACAAGTCATCGACAAAAATATCTCTTGGACACCCATCGTCCTTGATGATTCTACACTGACTGGGCTGCTTGCTTGTTCAACACGGGTCGATAAGCCGTCACCACTCGAACATTCACACCTCTCCTCTATACCTCGTCCACACCCACCGTCCTAGACCCTGTCGATCCTTACCGCTCTCCATTGTTCTATGCGCCCCTTTCAAAAGTAAACGACCTTAACTTAAATTGCAGGCTAGTCACCTTCCTACAGTACAGTCGCAATAGTAATTCTAACGTAGTGATAGAGATTACTTATTACAGGTTATTCGATTGTATAGCCGTTGGCTAAAGCTAACACTGGGGAAGTTCTTGAGAGAACGAAGGAAGATTCTTCAGGAAGACAGAGCCTCTGACTCTGATGGAAGAAGTAA
>JANXXP010000318.1 GCA_025350595.1 Bacteroidota bacterium | reverse complement strand
ATCCGGTAATCAGGATTCTCATTTTCTAACTTTTTTAGTTTAAAATCAGGTTATTACACCTGTAAGTTAGGAAATATTAACCTGATAAAGGATATCAGAAGGGTAAAATATTTTTTTTGGCTTCAATTTATGAATCTTTCTCAGTAAATGCAGTAATGGATATTTTAAGAATGGGGGCTGTTTAAAAAGTACTACACAAATTAATTCAAAACTTCCGTTTTAATTACCCTCACAGAATTTTCAATACCATCAAGCTCAACTAAAATCCAGGTAAGATATTGGTTCTGAAACATTCTAAAAGGCCAGGCTTGATCCTCGTCAGCCAGGTCATTAAGTTCAAAAATATCCATAGCCTGTTTTACTAAATCCTCATTACCTGGCACCTTACCAAGTTCTGCAATGAAATTATTGAGTGAGTTATAAAGTTTCATTGCCGGAGGAGGATTTGTTGAAGCTAAAAGAAAATTTACAGGTATATCTTTTGAGTCGAAATATCTTTCACCTGTGGATCTTTTATTAAGGCCCTCCCTGGTGATCCCTGTTCTGTTGTACAGTAGTTGCCTGCATGCTTCAATCTGAATTAAAACTTCATCGGCTGAATATATTACCGCGGATTTATCTGTTTTAGTCTGAAGGCTTCCAATATTTGCATTTAATGAAGAAAGTTGTGTTGTTATTTGAAGAGTGTTGTCAATTTTTTCCCTGGAAACATTCAGGGCCAGAAGCACAGAAAAAACTGCCTGAATTGCCAGCAGGAAGAGGATATAAATTGTGTTGTTAATGTCAAAGTTATTAATTTTCGAAGTAACATAAAGCCATACAGGAAGAAATACTACAAACGGGAAAGGAACAGCGATTAACACTAAATAACCTGCAAATGGCCAGTGCGATATTTTAAAGAGCATTGAAACAAATACAACAAAGCATGTCAGCCAGGTAACTATATACAATATCCTTGTCTGTTTGTTTCCATTAGCTTTATAGTGGTTAACAAGCGCTGCAGGAAGAAAGACTGCCAGCAGTGAAAAGGTGCCCAGAGTTAGTATTATTGAGGCTGCAGGCCAATGTTGCATCTTAAATGTAGTTCCTGTCAAAAGTAACATTGCAGAGACAATTCCCAGGATATATATGTTATGTTTCATGATGATAATTGTTTAAGGTTCTTTACTTCTTAGTTGTAACTTGTTTCAAAGCAGCTGATTCAGCAATCAGTAGTCCGCTTTTTAAAAGCAAAAGACTGTTAAGATTTGGCAAAAGGGAAAGGTCAATTCCTGGTTTGCTATCGTTTGTGAGATATTCAGAGGCTTTCAGTAGCGGTTCGTACTGTTCAGTCCAATCAGTACCCAAATGATGATTTAGTGCATCTCTATATTTTGCCAGTTCATTTTCAAGGGTTTTCCTGGCATTGCACCCGGGAAGAAGCAGAAGAGAGGCAGGACGTGCATTATAAGGCTGATTCATTGTCCGGTAAGGAATCGGATTCCCGCCACCAGATACGGATAAATCCAGATTTGCCTGATTAACCTGACCGTCAGGATCTTCAGCAATATCCACCATTTTATGCTCTATCAGACTGATAACACCCATAATCTGATCTGTTTCGGAATGAATGGCTGCCATTTCAGGATATGATAATGAATCACGATAAACTGTAAGTAATTTCTTGTTATTATCGTTCTGAAGTTTGATAAGTGCATCTTGTTTTTCGAGCCTTATAAAAAACCCTTCTTCATATGAACGTTCAAGATTCAGGTTTACCAGAGCTCCCGGCATAATAAATAGCAGCGGGGCTAATACCATAAATATAAACCTGCCATTTACATGGGTTTCATTTTTCCATTGGATCCTGGCGAACCATGGGAATACAATGAATATAAGCAACAAAGAACCGAGTAAGATAAGCGATCCTGCTAATGCCCAATGCATTATTCTGAACCAGAAACCCATACTGTAAATCAGTATCGACACAACACCGGATATATATAAAACTCTCTTATGCTTTTTCTCTTTGTCCTGGAACAGATGTATTAAAAGTGATGGAAGGAATAGTATTATTCCAGTCAACATACCAAAGCTTATCAAAATACCAGACCAGGGCCAGTGTTGTATCTTAAAAAGCATTCCAAGTATGAAGGCAACTCCTGCAATAAATGCTGAGATAAAGAGGATCAGCTTCTTACTGTTTTTTGTTTCTTTCCAGAGGACATTCAATGCCGAAGGCAGGAACAGGAATGAAAGTACAAGCGCTCCCAGCATAAGCAAAGAACCAGCCAGGGGCAAATGGGCTATTTTAAAGATTGCTGCAAAACCAAGCATAGTTGTTCCGGCAATACCGGAAATTTTCATTAGCTTTTTCATATTTCTGTATTTATTATCAACCATGTATAAAGTCTCTTCCTGAATATTTTTAAGTCCCCTGAAACCAATTTTCATTTTAACAGCTTTATAGGCTTCTTCAAAGCTCATTCCCTGCTTCATATTATTTTCAACATCACAACAGACATGATCAACAAGATCATGGAAGAGATGGGAAAATCCGATTTCCTGTTTCAGAACATCCTGTGTTATCTGGTCAATATGAAAAAGCTTCAGTTCAGGCATTATTCAATCCTGTGTTTGGTTCAATAATTCTCCTGAGTGTCTCAATGAACTCGCTCATTTCACCCGTTTTCTCAGTTACAACCGATTTTCCACGGGTAGTAAGCTTATAATAAATCCGTATCCTGTTATTGAAGTTTTCCGAATCAGTAACCAATACCCCTTCGTCTTCCAGCTTATGAAGCACAGGATAAAGGGCGCCGTAAGTTAATTTTATCTTACCGGCAGTCATTTCTTCTACTTTACGGGTAATCTCATAGCCGTACATCCGACCATTTTCTTCAAGTACTTTCAGAACAATAGTCTTTAATGATCCTTTTAACAATTCTGATGATATCATGATTTATTTATATTTAATTGTCTTATATATTGCAAATATAAAACATTCCTGAAATAAAACGCGATTTTTTTTGAATATTTTTTCCAGGATAAAAACCAGGGATTTCCGAAAACTGATAAAATTTGTTTATTTTACCTCTTGAAAAGCTTCAAAATATGATTAACGGAAAAAAAATTGCAGTTGTCCTTCCTGCATTTAATGCAGCCAGGACACTTACACGTACTTATAATGAAATTCCCCTGGACATTATTGATTTTGTTGTACTTACAGATGACAATAGTAGCGATAACACTCTTCAGGTTGCCAAACAACTCAATATAAAGCATATAATTACGCATGAAAGGAACAAGGGTTACGGAGGCAATCAAAAAACAT
>JANXXP010000307.1 GCA_025350595.1 Bacteroidota bacterium | reverse complement strand
TTCCCCATTTATATTTCTTCTTCATCATGAAATAATATTTTGATAAATATAACCCATTTCGAATGAATATATGTAAGTCATGCCATGGCGTGATCCTACAATTTGACAGGATTAATTCTGTAGGGACACACCATGATGTGTCCTTTAAGCTTTATGTTTCTGTTTATCAGTGATTTGCATTTTTTCAAAAATAATGATAATATTTTAGTACTATGTATTGCATGGTATTATTATTTATTTATATCTTTGCATTGACAAGTTATATGAATTTAACAGTAGTAATAAATAAACAGTACTATGAAAATCACAGTAAGCATTAATCTCGGCGGGTATTCATTCAACATCGACGAAGATGCATACGCCGAACTTAAAAATTATCTCAGGAATCTCGAACTTCATTTTGCAGAGGAAGAAAGTTCAGCAGAAATCCTTTCAGATATCGAGACTCGTATGGCAGAGCTTTTCCGTTCTAAAATTACCAGTTATAAACAGGTAATAAATATTGATGATGTTTGTCATGCAATATCTGTAATGGGAACTCCTGAAGATATTTCTGATCATGAAGGACCTTCGGCCCGTGACAAATTTTCTGCTCCTGGCTATCACCGAATGTACCGCGACCCTGATCATAGAATGATTGGCGGTGTCTGCTCAGGAATGGCAGCTTATTGGGATATCGATCCATTGATTGTTCGGGTCATATTTATAGCGCTTGCCCTTGGAGGAGGACTTGGAGTACTGGTCTATCTAATCCTTTATATTGTTATTCCGGAAGCAAAAACAACAGCTCAGAAAATTGAAATGAAAGGAAACCCGGTTAATATACACAATATTAAAGATTCTGTAAAGAAAGAATTTGATAGTGTGAGAAAGAATATGAAGTTTTGAGAATAAGCAAATTTAAACTTTTTGTGGTGTAACCGATTAAAATTACATGTCATGGATTTAGAAAATACGAAAGCACAAATGCGCAAAGGGATACTGGAGTACTGCATCCTGTCGGTGTTATCCAGGAATTCCTGTTATGCAAGCGACATAATAAAGGAACTTAAAGAGGCGGAGGTAATTGTGGTTGAAGGAACCCTTTACCCTTTACTTACAAGACAAAAAAATGCCGGGCTGTTAAGTTACCGCTGGGAAGAATCTCAGCAGGGTCCTCCACGAAAATACTATGAACTTACCGATGCAGGCCGGACTTATCTGACCGATCTCGATAACTCGTGGAAAGAACTGGTTGAATCAGTCAATCTTATCAAAACCAGGTAACCTATTAATAACCAAATAAAACTGAAAACAATGGATAAGACTATTAATATAAACATCGCAGGCACCCTGTTCCAGATTGACGATGAGGCCTACCTGATTCTGCGCGACTACCTTCAGGCGATAAACAACCGCTTCAAAAATGTCCAGGGCGGACATGAAACAATTGATGATATTGAATACCGTATTGCTGAGATCTTCCAATCTCAAAAAGGCCTTTCCGGAGCGATATCAAAAGAAAACGTGGAAGCAATGATCTCAATAATCGGTAAGCCGGAGGATTTTGATCATTATGAACAGGATGCGTCTGCTCCTACTTATACCTCGCAGAGAAAACGAATGTACCGAAACCCCGACGATTCAATCATAAGTGGAGTTTGTGGAGGAATAGGGGCCTACCTTAATTCCGATCCGGTTTTGTTTAGAATTCTGTTTGTGATTTCAGCCATTTTTGGAATCGGTTTCTTCGTCTATATAGCACTCTGGATCGCTCTCCCCTCTGCAAATACTGATTCAAAAAAGAGAGAAATGTATGGCGATGCTTATAATTCTGTAAGGTCCCAGACTTTGAAAAATGACGGAACTTTTGCTACCAACTACCATACAACTTCAAAAATCGGGAATGCTTTCAATGAAATCTTTAGAGCAATCGGGCGTGTTCTCTTTATCATTTTGCGGATATTCCTCATAATTATCGGGATAGTTTTGGTTCTGACAGGATTCCTTTTTATCCTGAGTTATGTTATGATATTTGTATTTAAATATCCAGGGGCTTTCTCTTTTGATTCTTCGGGTTTCAACCTTATTAACTTCCGCGATTTTCTTAACTATATTGTGACTCCTTCAGCATCTCCATGGATAATTTTTCTTACTTCAGTAGCACTTTTATTGCCTATGCTTGCGCTAATCTACTGGGGTGTAAAAATGATATTCTGGTTCAAGGCAAAAGACGGAATTTTAAGTCTCATTGCTTTAGTTTTATGGGTAATGGCACTCACAGCGCTTGCAATAATCATGTTCAATGAAGGTATGAGTTTTGCAAAAACTGCCAATACAACAACAAAGACTGTCCTGACTGATTCGCCCGATACTCTTTACATTACCACCGATCGAAAAATCTCTGAGTTGAAGTACCAGAGTGAATTTACTCTACCTCATGAGGAGTATTCAGTCTTCATCAATGAGGATAAAAGAGAACTTTTCATACGTCCCAGTCTCACTGTAGAATATTCGAAAGATAATCAATCAGGATTTGAGGTAAATAAACGTTCTTCCGGTCAGACAGATATCGCCGCAATGAAAAAGATAGAAGGTTTTGATTTTAATTGCAGCTTAAAGAGCGACACCCTAAGATTCGATGAGTATTTTACGCTACCTGCAGGACAAAGATGGGCTGCAGATAATATTAAAATAAATCTGTTCATTCCCACAGGGAAAATTCTAAAGCTGGTTAATAATCCAAAAATTATGTTCCACTCAATATTCAGAAATGATTATAACGAAAACCTTGAATCCAGTTTGGAATCAGGCAATAGTATATGGGTTATGACTGATGAAGGTCTCAAACATGTAAATGAAAAATCTAAATAATCCCTTGTTTTTCATTCCTTAAATCTTCCGATGAAATCCGGTATCAGTTCTGCGATACCGGATTTTTTAAGTTAACGATTTGTTAAACCTAAAATTTTAGGTGTGAGATAATAATTCATTGTTTAACTTCGTTTATGTAAATCTAACCAAACTAACTTGTCATGAAAAGAGTATTACTTCTGTTTAGTTTTTCCGTTTTTATTTTGTCAGCATTCTCTCAGGAAACCACATCAAAAACTGATACACTCCGCAAAGATGCCTTAAATGTATTTATGGATGCCAGCGACTATATACGTAAAGAGATTCCCTTTGTTAACTATGTAAGAGATATCAAGGATGCCGGGGTATACATTATCTCAACTACACAGAGAACTGGTTCTGGAGGACTGGAATTTAGTTATTTCCTGGTAGGGCAGAATGAAAATGCAGGAATGAGTGATACACTAACCTTTGTAACTTCTCCTGATGAAACACAGGATGAAAGAAGAATAAAAGAGGTAAGAACGTTAAAGATGGGATTAATGCGTTATGTAGCCAAAACTCCTCTTTCAAAATATATGAATATAAATTTCACAGAACCACTTTCAGAAACTGTATCCACTGATAAATGGAATAGCTGGGTTTATAAAGCATCAGTATATGGATACCTTAACGGGCAGCAGTCATATAAGTCAACCTATATGAATGGAAATCTTTCAGCCAATCATATTACGAAAGACTGGAAGATCAATCTGTCAGCAAGATACAATTACAGTATTGATCAATATGATACTGATGATGGCCTGATTAAGAGCAAAAATAACTCAAAATCATTAAATTCCCTTATTGTAAAAAGCATTTCTGAACATTGGTCCTATGGAGGATCAGCCTATCTGGGTTCTTCAATTTACAGTAACCTTGATATGGCTGTAAAAATTATGCCGGGAATTGAATATGACCTTTTCCCTTATTCAGAATCAACCAGAAGGCAGCTAAGATTACTTTACACTGTCGGATATTCTTTCGCCAACTACACGGATTCAACAATATATAACAAAACCAAGGAGGGCCACTTTCAGCATGCGTTTTCAATTGCCTATCAGGTTGTACAAAAATGGGGATCAATTGATGTAAGTTTTGATTATAGCAACTACCTTCATGACTGGTCCAAAAACAACCTCTCCTTATATGGATTTATGGATTTACGTATAGCAAAGGGATTATCTGTTAATTTCGGCGGCAATATTTCTCTTATTCACGATCAACTCGGCCTCGTAAAAGGAGGAGCAACAACACAGGAGGTCCTCCTTCGGGTAAAGGAATTGGAAACACAATTTCAATATTTTACAAGTTTTGGATTCACATATACTTTTGGATCAATCTATAACAATGTTGTGAATCCACGATTCGGCAACAGTGGCAGTGGAGGAATGTCAATTTCTTTTAATTAGTTACTCAGTTTCAGAGGTTTGTATTTGATCAACTTTATTTAGTAATTTTATATCCTTCTAAAATTGTAAGGATATGTCAGTACAAATTGCAGGAGTAATAATTATTATCGCATTGTTTGGGTATATTATCTTTCTTCATGTACAGCTAACAAGAAAAAATATATTCATTGAGTCTACTGTCAAAAGACTATCGGGGATAGAAAAAAGCAGAAGCATGGATGAGATGATAGCGTTTCTATCAGAACTCCAGATATTAACCCAATATCGTTCTTTTTTTTCCGATAAGTTTCTCGACGATAATAAAATAAATTTTATCGTGGAAAATGAAAAGGACTTTAAAACCTTTATTCATTATACTAAAGAAGTGGCTGATGCCAAAAGCATTTTGCAAAATGGATTTATGTTCGCTGAATCATTTTATAGAACTGCCCTTCCTGTTTCTAATGATAAACTGGATCTGTTAATTAAACACAACAGCCGGAAATTTTTCGGAGAGTACCTGATCATAATCACTATTTCAAACGATATTGTAAATTTCTATTCTATGGAATTAGAAAAAGCCGGGGTGAAGACTTATTCATTCGAAAATGTTCTTACAGAGACTCCTCCGGCACAAAACGAAAACTCAGATATGGTTTATAAGTTGCCTTTTCAATTTGTTAAGGGCTATATTAATCACATTACCGGAGAAATATATAAAAATCCTACTTTTGATCCATTCTACAATTCTCCGGCTTTTATGAAAAATATCAACCTGCTGAAAAACAATTAAAGAAATAATCTGTTTTAACATATCAAAAGAATTATATTTATTTTTGAGAATTAATCAAAGTCAATATTATGAAAAAGTCATTCATTTTTTCTCTGGTAATATGCTTGATCTTAATTAATCAGCTTGAAGCCCAGAAGGGGACTCTGTTAAAAAAAGTAGGCAATTCAATGGCAAATGAACTTCTTGGCAGAAAGGAAAAACCAGCACCGGAACCGGAACCGGCAAGCGCATGTGCCCAACCGGATGTAATAATGGATTTGGGAGGCAAATATAAACTCAATTATAAAGAAGTAAATATCAGTGTTACGAACGATGGCAGGGTCCTGGTACAAGACAGAGAGACAGGCAAGTACTATGTCATTCAGGGTACTGTGACCACAGGTCCTTTTAGCAAAGATGATCCAACAGTTGCTGAATTTGAGTCCGTTAATGACGGAGATAAAACTATTGAAGGTTTTATCTTTAGGAATAAACCATACATCAGCAAATCAGGAGATAAGTTACTCATTACTTTTGGCGGAAAAACATATGGCCCATATGCCCTGATTAACAGTTTTGTTGTATCAAAAACGAAAGAAAAATTTGCAGCTTTTGTGGTTGAAAGTATCTTAACAACCGAGGCTGATGGGAAAAAAATGGAAAAGGCAATGGAGAATGCAAAAACCGATCAGGAGAAAATGGATCTTGCGATGCAGTATGCTCAACAAATGCAGGAAAAATTAGTTAATGCAGGTGGCATTTCAAATACACAACCCAAACTTGTCACTAACATCCCAGGTGTAACTTTAGATCCGTTAACGGCAATTGGGGGTACATTAAATGGCAAAGTGAAATACGATGATATACTTTTAGTTGCATACAACAAAGTAATTGATCTTCAGGGAAAAACTGTCCTAACGCTAAAACCGGAAGTTGTCGGGGGGGGACAACTATTTATTAGTACAGATAACACCAAATATGCGGTTTTTGATTATGTCAAATTGACATTTAGTGACAAAACTGCTCTTCCTGACCTGTTTAATCCTTATCTGACAAAAGTTGATGGGAAGATTTATCTTGCGTATATGTATTACTCCCCGAAAAAGAACTCTATTATGCAGTGTAAGGTTCTGTTCTAGGGTTATTGTCCTAAAATATAATCCGTGAGGATCTTTTTTGCTCTTTTGATTATTGCCAGCTCTCAGAAATCTGGCTGGTCACAATCTCTAAATTATCACGATTTATTTGGTGATGACTGGAAGAAGGCCGAGAATTTTATAAAAGCTAACAAAACATGGATTGAACCAATCCTAAGTAAGAATAATATCCCTTATCCATTAGCTGTTGCAATTATATTTCCTGAACTGGTTCGATATTCTGCTTTGCGTGACAAGATGGAAATCACTCTGTTAAAAGCCCTGTATGTAAATCTGGGTGAAGATTACGCCAACTTTTCAATCGGCCAGTTCCAGATGAAACCTTCCTTCGCAGAAATGATACGGGATCAGAGCACAATCGGAATGAGTCGCAAATCAGGAATAGTCTTTAAGAAAAGATCTGAATTTGATAATATCCAAAGCTACCGGAAGTCGATTGTAGCTGATCTCGAAAATCCCAAATCTGAATTTAATTATCTGGTAGTATTTTTAATAATATGTGAAAAGGAGTTTAAAGCGAGCCGTAAAAGTGAAGATGAAAGATTAAAATTTCTTGCCACCGCATACAATTTCGGGTTTGACAAAAGCAATGTGCAGATAGAAAATATGATCGAGAAGAAATTCTTTAATACAAAGCTCTACAAAACTGAGAATTACTCTTATGCAGATGTTTCTTTGTTCTGGTACAAACAATTCATATCTGAAAAGTAAACATCAATTTTCAGAGCTATACTACAAAACAATATTTTAATCCTACTTTTATGTTTGCAATTTTCCACTAATTTAACATAATACGAAATTGGAAAACGAAGATAAACTATGGAAAAATTTAGCAGGTTGTGGTCATTATTGTTTTTATTGTTTCTTTTACCTGTGCCCACCTTTTGTCAGAAGTCAAAAGAAATAAAACTAAAAAAGAATGATGTAATCTTCATGACATATAATGTTCGCAACTGTCATGGACTAGATGACAGTACAAACTATCAGAGAGTAGCAGATATTATCATAAGAATAAATCCGCAGATCGTTGCACTTCAGGAACTCGACAGTGCCACTCTCCGAAGTAAAGGTATGGTCGCCATAAACGAACTAGCAACCAGGACAGGAATGTATTCTGTCTACGGACCAACAATAAATTACCTTGGAGGCAAATATGGAAACGGTATTCTGTGCAAAGAAAAGCCTGTTAGCTGGAAGTCAGTTCCTTTACCGGGGAGGGAAGAAAAACGTTCATTACTCATTGTTGAATTTGAAGATTACATTTTCTGCTGTACCCATTTTTCTCTTAACGCAGAGGATAGATTAAAATCATCTGAAATAATTAATGAACTCTTTAAAGATTCGTCAAAGCTCGTATTCCTGGCTGGCGATTTGAATTCCCTGCCTGATTCAGATCCGGTTAAAAACATCCAAAAAAAATGGCTCATGCTCAATAATTCTGTAATCTATACAATTCCCTCTGATTATCCGAGACGTTGTATCGATTACATTTTTGCACTGAAAAACACAAACCATTCCTACAAGGTTGAGAAAACGATGGCAGAAAAAGAACCTCTCGCATCAGATCATCTTCCTGTATGGGTATTGGTTAATTTAAAGAAATAGAAATATCTGAGATTTTTAGACTTAAAACTATATAACTATGTTAAAAAAAATTACTTTTTACTCAATTTTTATTCTTATGATAGCAGGTATAAATACCCTATCCTCTGCGCAAACAGGATCTACTACAAAGAATCTCAAACAGATTGCAACTGAAAGTTTCAAACATTCCGACGTAGGTAATCCTGCAATCACCGGCATGGTGAAAATTACTGATGGCGGATTTGACATTGTAGCAGGTGGGGCAGACGTCTGGGGAATAAAAGACGAATTCAATTTTGTATATCTTGAACGTACCGGTGATTTTGATATTGCGGCACGAATTGAAAGTCTTACAGCACCAAATCTGTACACAAAAGCCGGACTAATGGCCCGTGAAGATTTAACCCCGGGGTGCAGACATATTTATTTTCAGGTATTTCCGAATAATAACGCCAGAAACAAGAATAACGGGGGATATGAATTTCAGTATCGTCAGAATCAAAGCGGAGAAATGAAAGCTATTTATCCTTCAAGTTCTGCCGGCACACCTGAATTTCCAGTAAACTATCCAAATACATGGATCAGACTGAAACGTGTAAAAAATGATTTCACAGGCTATTACAGCATTGATGGAAAGAACTGGAAAGTATATACGACGTACTCCCTCGAACTTCCTGAAAAAATTTATCTGGGACCTGCTGTTACTTCACATAATGTTAAAGAAAGTGTAACAGCCAAATTCAGAAATATAGCTGAGCTGAAATAGAATATAAGAATTATCAATAGTCATGTTTTTAGATCATGTAGCAATCTGGACCAACCGGCTGGAAGAGTTGAAGGACTTTTACGTAAAGTATTTTGGAGCCAGCCTGAACCGAAAATACATTAACAGGGATACTAGGTTTGAGAGCTATTTCCTGAGATTCGATTCTGGTAGCAGGCTGGAAATTATGATGAAACCCGGAATCCCTGAAAACCAGAACGACCCGATTGGAAAACAACATCTTGGATTAATCCACCTGGATTTTGGAGTTGAAACTATGGCTCAGGTTGATGAAAAATGTAAGGAATTAGAAAACAATGGTTTCCGGATAATCCGGGGACCCCGTAAAACCGGAGATGGATATTATGAATTTGAAACACATGATCCGGATAATAACAGGATTGAGGTTTCAACCTTGTTTATTGAATAGAACACAGATGAAAACTATTGCAGCTATTATTCTTGAAAATGACAAAGGCGAATTTTTACTAGCCCTGCGGGATAATAAACCCGGAATCCCGTTTCCAAACCATTGGGATCTGATCGGAGGTCATGTTGAAGAAGGAGAAACTCCCGAGCAGGCTCTGGTTCGCGAATATAAAGAGGAACTCGATTTAGAATTAAAGGATTATACGTTTTATAAAAAGGTCGAATGTCGTAAGGGTGATGCTTACGACAATATAAAATACATCTACGCGGGGAAAATAAATATCCCGATAGAGGAAATTACCCTGCTCGAAGGAGAACGTCCGAAATACTTTTCCAGAGAAGAAATTCCTAATGTTAAGTTTGCCAATATTATCAAATCAATTGTAATGGATTATATCAATGATAATAAAAAATAATTTCATAAATAAACCCGGGATGAACCTGATAAAGATTTTTTTGGTGCTATTTATTACACTTATCGGAGCACAAGCAGTCGCCCAGACTATTACTCTTAAATCGCCCGATAACAGTATTGTCGTAACTGTCAATAACGAAGAAAAACTGAGCTACTCGGTGACTTTTCAGGACAGGAGTATTGTAAACAAGTCCCAGATGGGATTTGAATTTAAGGAGGAGCCTGCAATGACAGGAAACTTAGCCATTCTCGATCAATCGCTAAAGAATTTTAGTGAGAAGTGGATCCCGGTAGTGAAATCCAAACATGCAGAGATACTCAACAACTATAATGAACTATTACTATCACTCAGGGAGAAATCGGGCCCTATGCGACAGTTAGGACTGGAAATCAGGGCATATAATGATGGAGTGGCATTCAGATACAAGCTTTTCAGAGCAGCCAGAGCAGGAGACCGGCAGATTACAAAAGAACTGACAACATTTAATATCCCCGGTGATCCAAAAGCATGGATAGTAGATTACAAAGGTTATTCCTCATCAAACGAAGCTGAGTTTTTTGAGCATCCGTTGAGTTACCTGACTGAGAAATCTATTGCAGGAATGCCAATGCTTATGGAATACGGAAATAACTGCTGGGTAGCGATCACCGAAGCTAAGATCGATAATTATGCTGCATTCTATATAGGAACAAATGGCTTCACTAATCAGCTCACAACTAAACTTGTGCCTGTTCCGGGGGAACCGGAAAACGGGGTTAAAGTCCGTTTCAGTGATGAAGTATATACTCCATGGCGTGTTCTTATGATAGGAGAAACACCAGGAACACTGATTGAGTCTGAGATTATACAAAATCTGAATGATCCATGTGCTATCAAAGATCCCTCATGGATCAAGCCCGGATTAAGTGCCTGGGATCACTGGTGGAGCGGAGAGGTAAAAATGGAAATGCCGGTAATTAAACAATATATTGATCTCGCCTCTGAGATGGGATGGCCATATATGCTGGTTGACTGGCAATGGTATGGAAAGTTTAATGCTCCCGAAGCAGACCTTACCAAATGGGCTCCCCAGATCGATATGCCTGAGATAATTAGTTACGCCCGATCAAAAAATGTGAAGATCATCCTCTGGCTATATTCTAGTGACGTTAACAGGAACAGCGCTTATAAAACAGCATTCCCTCTTTATGAAAAGTGGGGAATTGCCGGTATCAAAATTGATTTTATGGACCGCGATGACCAGTGGATGGTTAACTGGTATCATGACATTATAAAATGCGCTGCAGAAAATCATCTTATGGTTGATTTCCATGGAGCATATAAACCCGATGGCATAATCCGTACCTGGCCGAATATGATAACCCGTGAAGGAGTAATGGGAAATGAATATTACAAGTTCTCTGATAAGATGAGCCCTGAACATAATGTTAAGCTTGCTTTCACACGAATGCTTGCAGGACAGATGGATTACACTCCGGGAGCTTTTCTTAATGTAACCAAAGAACAGTATAAAAACCAGACTCCCGCTGTTGTCTGGAATACAAGGGTCGCAGAGCTTTCAAAATTTGTTATTTATGAAAGTCCTCTTACCGTCGTATGCGATCATCCTGATAATATCCTGAATCAACCAGGGGCCGATTTCCTTAAGATTGTTCCAACTACCTGGGATGATATTAAATTCATCGGCGGATATCCTGGCGATTATATTGCAATAGCAAAACGAAGCGGTGACAAATGGTTTCTGGGGGTTATGAATAACAGTGTAGGAAAGAATGTCGAACTTAGCCTTTCCTTTTTACCTTCAGGAACCTATGAAGCCGAGACATGGTCTGACACAAAAAACTCTGATAAGGAACCAAAGGAGTTAAAGAAAACTATTCAGGTTCTTAAATCCGGTACCATGAAAATCACTATGGCAAAAAATGGCGGTTTTGTGGCGGTGATAAAAAGAAAATAATTCATTTCAGAACAGAAAATAAAATATATGAAGCGTATAATAAATCCAACTCAGCTGATACTTTTCGTGGTTTTTATATTAGTTTTTTCCTGTAAGAAGGATAACCTGGGGGATAACACCTGTAATGTAAAAGACCCTGTGAAAGATCTGGCCTGGATGAGAAACGATATTAATTATATCAACAGTTTAATTCCGGACGAAACCCAGTTCTTCGCAATTAAGATGGCAAAATATAAAGGGGAATCAGTCTTTTACACGATCTATTGCAATCCGGATTATGACCCTGCATATCCCATTAGAAATTGCGCTGGGGAGACAATCGGATATTACGGCGAGATACTCCCTGTGGACCTCCTAGAACAGATGACGATCTGGAAGTCAGCAAATTGTGTATGTGCTCTGTAACATCAAGTTATCCATAATTGAAAACGCCAGTTCTGAATAATGAGTGGAGAAGGACCCGGCAGTTTCTGCTACCCGGGACCAAACCAACTCCCGATGTTGGAAAATATGATATCTACCCTACTTTCAAAATTGAGGATAAACAGATTTTTCAAGGATTTGAGTCATTGGCGGCAATCATTGGAAAGCATAAAACAGTTATAATTGATGGATACGCGGGTAACTTTTTTGACTTCATCCAAAATCGCCTTGAAGAATGTTTTAGAGAACAGAAAATAAAACTTTCATGGAAAAGAAGTTCCGACTATTTTAAACCTGAGTCAGTGATAGAGGAGATGATTTCTCCGTTTACCGGAGGTGATGATCCGATTTTCGGGATGCGCACCAGTTTGAATCTTGAAGACTTTTTTAATCTTACACAAATCCGGAATCTAAGACAGGATAATGATGCTGATATAAATCTTATTATAGGTACAGGAGCCGCACTTTCAGATTGGAAAGGCCTTCTTGTATATATCGATTTGCCAAAGAATGAGATTCAATTCAGATCACGTGCGGGAAGTATTACTAATCTTGGTTCATCTCTTCCCCTGGATCCAAGGTCAATGTACAAGAGGTTCTATTTTGTGGATTGGGTAGTTCTGAATAAACACAAAGAGACAATCCTTCCAAAAACAGATATTATTGCTGATGGACAAAGACCTGAAAGTCTAACCTGGATTTACGGAGATTGTTTAAGAAATAGTTTATCTGTTTTAAGCCGGAATGTTCTCAGGGTAAGACCCTGGTTTGAGCCAGGTGCCTGGGGCGGAACGTGGATAATGGATCATATTGAAGGCTTGAATCGCGATGTGCAAAATTATGCCTGGTCTTTTGAATTGATAGTCCCGGAAAACGGACTTCTTTTTGAAAGCTCAGGAAAACTGCTGGAGGTTACTTTCGATACTCTGATGTTTCTGTTTGGGGAGGCTATTCTGGGAGACTCTTTCAGCAGGTTTGGTATCGATTTTCCCATCCGTTTCGATTTCCTTGATACTTTTGACGGTGGAAACCTCTCAATTCAGTGTCATCCGCGGGCAGAATACATGAAAACACATTTCGGAGAGGATTTTACGCAGGAAGAAACGTATTACATCCTCGACACTAAAAACAATGCTCAGGTGTATCTGGGATTCACTGATGATATTGATCCTTCCGAGTTTAGAATTGCTCTTGAAAGAAGTTTTCATGATTCAGCAACAATAGATATTAAAAAATTTGTTCAGAAACACCAGGCAACAAAGCATGATCTTTTCCTTATCCCTCCGGGAACAATTCACGGTTCAGGGAAGAATAATCTGGTACTGGAAATAAGCTCAACTCCATATATTTTTACTTTTAAAATGTATGACTGGCTCAGCAGGGATCTTGATGGGAACCCTCGTCCTCTTAACATTCATAGAGGAATGGAAAACCTCTATTTCGACAGAAAGGGAAGCTTTGCTAAAGAAAAGCTTATCTCAAAACCTGTTCTTATTGATCAGGGTGATGACTGGCAGCTCTTCCATCTACCAACTCATGAAGCTCATTTATATGATGTTCACCGGTATCATTTTAAAGACTCTATTAAAGTCAATACTGAAAATAAATGCAATGTATTAAGCCTGGTTGAAGGAACCAGCATAGTTGTAGAAACGGAAAATGGGCTTTCTCAACAATTTAATTACGCTGAAACTTTTGTGGTTCCTGCAGCTGCCGGTAGCTATAGAATAATAAATAAATCAAATACTGAAGCAATAGTTATAAAAGCATTTGTTAAATAAAAATTTTAACTGCTGAGAATTTAAAGAAAAAGCATTAAGACATCAAAAGAACAGTATATATGAAAAAAATATTATTATTTCTGGGATTGTTGATACTTTCAGGCATCGGTTTGAAAGCCCAATCATTCCTTACACCCGATGATTTTCTGATTAACGGCTACTCCAAAAAGATTTCCGGTCAGGATTACGATTATCAATCATGTATTCCAGGTCTTCGTGAGAGTTTCCTTATGAGAGCGCTTAGCGGAAAAGATTATGTGGAATGGGAAACAGATATTGTTCCTTCAGGAATTAATAAAAAATTTGCTAGTATAATATGGGTCGCAGCACTGGGATCAAGTCCTGGCAGAGCAAGGATGGATGTTTCAGTAAATGAGATCCCAAATTTTTCATTTTATACCGATGGGCGCCACGACTGGGAAGAACCCGGAACAGACAAATCAACTTTAAGTTTTCATTCAATTATGGTTGACCAGAATGGTGATAATCATGGCTATATGATACTAAGAATTTTGAAGGAAAAAATTATCTCCGGCAAACCATTGCTAATCAGAATAACCGGAAGTAAAGCAAACCTTACATCGTGGTATATGACTTTTAAGAAGGCGGTAAAAACCGGTGTAACTCTCAATCCTTTTCCTGCAATTATTAAAAAAGGGGAAGATCAGCTTCAGCTTGTAGAAGCTGGAATTTTCTATTTTGGAAAGGAATCTGAGGCAAAGATCTATGCTTCCGGAAAGCTACTTGAAAATGTGACTCTGAAATTCGGATATAACACATTAAGTCTTGGTCTCCCTCCTGTTTCGAAACCGACACCGGTTGAGTTCAAGGTCGTTGCAGGCTCTTTTGAAATGAAGAACACGATTACCCTTGATCCCGTAAAAAAGTGGAAGATTAACTTCATTCAGCACTCTCATACCGATATAGGATATACCCGGTCGCAAACTGAAATTCTTGCCGAACATTTGCGATATATCGATTATGCTCTTGATTATTGCGATGCTACGGACAACTATCCTGAAAATGCAAAGTTTCGCTGGACATGCGAAGCGTCATGGCCTGTGGATGAGTATCTTAAATGCAGACCATCAAGTCAGATTGAGAGACTTATCAGAAGGATCAAAGAGGGAAGAATAGAGGTAACCGGGATGTATTTCAACTTCGATGAAATACCAGATGAAAAAATACTAGCTGCATCTCTCCAGGCAATCAGAAGAATAAAGGAAAAAGGGATCCCTGTTACTCTTGCCATGCAGGACGATGTAAATGGTATCGGCTGGTGCATGAATGACTATTTCAATCAACTCGGTGTTAAATACCTGGATATGGGAACTCACGGACACCGTGCTCTTATATGTTTTGATTTACCAACAATGTTCTGGTGGGAATCACCATCGGGAAAGCGTCTGCTTACCTTCAGAGCGGAGCATTATATGACTGGGAATACTGTTCTGGAAATGCAGAGCGGAGATATTAACAGGT
Organism: Bacteroidota bacterium; assembly: GCA_025350595.1. GTDB lineage: Bacteria > Bacteroidota > Bacteroidia > Bacteroidales > VadinHA17 > LD21. Next base: position 1,461 of record JANXXP010000307.1, on the reverse strand, counting down.
TCAGGAATAATCTGATGAACTATCTGATAAGCCTCAATTCCAAAAAGTATCCATTTGATGAAATGGCAATCCAGCATTCAGGATATCTTACCGATAATTCCCCGCCTTCTACTATTGCGAGTGATCTGATTAAGGAATGGAATGAAAAGTTTGTCTGGCCTCAACTATCAACATCTACTGCCGAATCTTTTTTCAAAAACATGGAAAAAGAACACAGCAATGAATTCCCGGTTATCAGAGGTGCATGGCCTGATTGGTGGACTGATGGTTTTGGTGCATCATCCCGAGAAACAGCAACAACTCGTATTGCCTCATCAACACTCTCAGCAAACGAAGCCGGACTGTCAATGGCTTCCTTATCAGGAATTAAACTACCTGATGAGATAAATAAGAGTATTAACCTTGCTGACAATGCTTTATTATTCTTTACTGAACACACTGTAGGATATTCAGAAAGCGTACGCGAACCCCTAAGCCTGCCTACCATGGAGCAGCGTGCATTAAAGGAATCATACGCCTGGGAGGCTAACCGCAGAACTGCTTCGATTGGAGAGGAAGCAATGGGCTTGCTGCAGAGTAAATTTAACCGGGAAAAAGATCCATCACTGATTATCTTTAATACTCTGAACTGGAATCGATCGGGATTGGCAACAGTGTACATCGATCATCAGATTGTTCCACGGGGAAAAACTGCCGGGATATTTGATCATGAAGGCAACCGCTTACTGGTGCAGCCACTCTCAAGTCGTTCCGATGTCACACAATGGGCAATATGGATTAAGGATATCCCTGCTTTCGGTTATAAAAAATACACAATAAAACCAATTGATGAGGAACAAAGTTCTATCACCTCATCAGATAATAAAGTCCTGGAAAATAAATGGTATAAAATAGTCGTCAATCCTGCCAAAGGAACAATTTCATCATGGTACGATAAAGACCTTTCAACTGAATTGATTGATCAGAAGAACCAATACAAAATGGGGGAATTCATCCTTGAACAACTTGGAAACCGCTCACAGATGGAAAGCAGAAGGCTTGATGATTTCAAACGGTCATCGCTTGACACTATCTGGTTCGATTCCATGACAAAAGGCGAAATCTGGAATACTTTGAAGTTTTATGGAGAATCAGCTACATCTGAAAAGCCCAGAGGATTTTCATTCGAAATCAGGCTCTACAATACTGAAAAGCGTCTCGACCTTGCCTGTTCAATTATTAAAAAAAGTATTATCTCTCCTGAAAGTTTTTATATAGCCTTCCCTTTTGATATAAAGGATGGAAGACATTATACAGAAGTTCAGGGAGGGGTTATCGAGACAGGTAAAGATCAGATAAAAGGCTCTTCAAATGACTGGTATACTGTTCAGAATTTCACATCAGTAAGGAATCTAAATACTCAGCTTGTTCTGGGGTGCGCTGAAATGCCGCTTATGCAGTTTGGCGCTATTAATACCGGAC